>JANWKI010000164.1 GCA_025451455.1 Ignavibacteria bacterium | reverse complement strand
TCTCCCTGGTATGGACAGTTAATCACATTATCGACGCTGATAGTCCGCTAAATGGATTAACACAGGAAGATTTTGATAAAGGTTTTGCCGAATTCTTAATACTGATACAGGGTTATGACGATACGTTTATGTCAAACACACACTCACGCTCATCATACAGGCATAATGAGATCATCTGGGGCGCAAAATTCGTGGGTGTTTACGGTTTTGATAACGAAGGCAGAACAACAGTCGCGCTCGATAAGATTAGTGAGTGGGAGAAGGTGTAGGAAATCATCCTGAGTCTTCGTACTGAGCCTGTCGAAGGACTTTCGATCTACGATTCTTCGAATCGAAGATTCGTAGATAAGGATGTCATGCCTGCCCCGCATCAAGTGTGGGATAAACCCGGAGGCATCCATACTTAATTCTCTGGTTTGTTGAGTTAATGTTTCCAGTGTGAAATCCCCATAAATCCCCTTTTCAAGGGGGACTTTTGTAAAAGAATGGCATTATTTTATTTCCCCGTTGTTGGTCTTATGACCAAAAACTAATTGCTTCTTTTGTTGGTGATATCACCAACAAAGGGTAGTGTTGTTTCTCACTGCAATTGTCATAAAAAATCGGTATATTTACCTGATAATTAAAACCTTCTGATTACTCTCCGTTAATCTAACTACAGCATATCCGAAGATTTCTTTCAATTTATATTAGAAAAGACAACAAAATTAATGAATACATTAAAATTTGATGAGTTAAATCTCTCAAAAGAAGTATTAAAAGCCATAACCGATCTTGGTTATGAAGAAGCTACACCCATACAATCACAGTCAATACCGTTCTTAATGGAAGGCCGTGACCTCATAGGCCAGGCGCAGACCGGGACAGGCAAAACCGCAGCATTCGGTATTCCCGTCATAGAAAAAATTGACCCTGCATCAAAGCATACTCAGGCAGTTGTACTCTGCCCGACCCGCGAGCTTGCTATTCAGGTAGCCGAAGGGTTCAGTGACCTTTTAAAACACAAAAAAGGAATTAAAGTGCTTCCGGTTTACGGAGGCCAGTCAATTGAACGGCAGCTGATGTCTCTCAAAAAAGGAGTGCAGATAATCATAGCAACCCCGGGCAGGCTGATGGACCACATGGATAGAAAAACCGTAAATTTTGAACATGTTCATACAGTTGTGCTTGATGAAGCAGATGAAATGCTTAATATGGGTTTCCGTGATGACATCGAAAAAATTTTAAAGAAAGTCCCGAAAGACAGGCAGACAGTTTGCTTTTCTGCCACCATGCCGAAACCGATACTTGACCTTACCAAAAAGTATCTTAAGAATCCCGAACATGTTATGATAGTTCATAAAGAGCTAACTGTGCCGAATGTACAGCAGTTCTATTACGAGCTTAAGCCGAACATGAAGCTTGAAATTCTCTCAAGGCTTATTGATGTACATGACCCGAAACTTTCACTTGTGTTCTGCAATACAAAGCGCGCTGTTGACGGGCTTGTAACACAATTGCAGGCAAGGGGATATGCAGCAGAAGCAATTCACGGTGACTTGAAACAGAACCAGCGTGATAAAGTTATGGCGAAGTTCCGCAGCGGTAAGCTTGAAGTGCTTGTTGCAACCGATGTTGCAGCACGCGGAATAGATGTTGATGATATCGATGCAGTGTTTAATTATGATATGCCCCAGGATGAAGAATATTATGTTCACAGGATAGGAAGAACAGCCCGAGCAGGAAGAGCCGGACACTCACATACATTTGTTGTGGGTAAGGAATTCCACAAGATAAGGGATATTGAAAGATTCACAAAATCAAAAATAACAAGGAAAGATCCCCCTAGCACAACAGAAGTTGCAGAACTCAGAACCTCAACATTCCTCGATGAAGTAAAAGCAGCTATCGGCGATGGTAGCGGACTTTCGAAATACGACCAGTACATCGATAAGCTTGCTGATGAAGATTTCACAACATTTGAAATTGCAGCGGGACTGATGAAGCTCCTTCTTTCTAAAGAAGAAGCAGCAGTAAAGCAGGCCGAAGAACTTGCAAAGAGTGAATCGCATTCATACGAAGATAGAAATGACCGAGGAAGAGACAGAGACCGGGGAAGGGATAGGGACCGCAGGGACAGAGGATACGGAAAAGACAGAGAAAGGGTATTTGGCAAGGAGAGATCTTTTGTCAAAGAGAGAAGCTTCGGGAAGGATAAGAGTTACGGCAAGGAAAGAAGTTACGGCAAGGAAAAGAGCTTTAGCAAAGATAGAGGCTCGAAATCAGGCGGCAGAGATACTCACAAAACAGACAGCTCGATGGAAAGGCTCTTTGTTAACGTCGGGAGAAAAAGCAATATCGGTGCAAAGGATATACTCGGAGCTTTTGTCGGAGAAACCGGCATACCCGGTAAATCCATTGGCGGAATAGATATCTACGATAAATTCACATTTGTTGAAGTTGATAAGAAGCATGTGAAAGAAGTTCTTGAAGTGATGAATGATAACCAGATTAAAGGTCAGACTATAGCAGTTGAAATAGCAAAAGGCAGAGAATAACCTTAATTGCGAATCCCCGTTGCCGGGATGTATCAATCTTACAATCATTTTTTATGTAGGGACAGGCCTCAGTGCCTGTCCTTTTTTTTTGGGGACGGCACACAGGCCGTCCCCTACAGTAGCAAAGAATATCCTTTTTGAGATGAGCGAAGCTTTGCGGCAATCTCAAATTCGATTTTTATGAACCATTATTTTCTTGCTTGTCAGCAGATGAAATATTATCTTGCGCAGCATTTCAATCCAATAATAACTTAATTTTACAGGAGGAAATCCAATGAAATCGCTATTTTCATCCAGATTTATTTTACCTGCAGTTTGCCTAATTTTTATATCACAATTTATCAAAGCACAGGACGATTTGACGCAGCCCACCGCTGCCAAAAACGAAGCTATGGAAATGCTTATGGGTACATGGAAATCAGACCCATACGATATGATGGGTTCTAAATGGACTGAAACGGCTGTACATTCAATGAAGCATAGCGGACAGTACATGTTCATTGATATTTCTACAGTTGATGATAAAGGGCAGTCATATACAGTTACTGTTATAATGAAAAGTGATGCTGAGGGCAATCTGAAAGGCTGGAGCTTTGATAACTGGGGCATGGCAGGAACATACACAGGCAAATCATCAAAAAACAAAATAACTGTAACAGGTAAAAGCGACTGGGGTACAGAAACCAGGGAAATTGAGATTAACGGCAATTCCATGGTACACAAAGTTGTTTCAACAATGACCGGAAAAGACGGTAAAGAAATGACAATGAATTCAACGATTACATATAAAAAACAATAGACTTTTTATTATTTAGCGATATCTTTTTAAATGATATTATTAGCAAAAGGCATCCCGATGGATTTTCCGGAAGGATGCTTTTTTGTGTTCTGATTATAGGGTTTTCACTCAACTCCTTTTAAATTGCAACTTCCTTTAATTTTTGCTATTTTTGTGAAAATACTTAATAATTTATAAAAAACACGGAGATTTCCAATGGCTTTAGTTGATGTTATAATGCCCAAAATGGGCGAATCAATAATGGATGGCAGGATAATAAAATGGTTCAAAAAAGTTGGCGATAAGATCGATAGAGATGAAACAATGTTTGAAATTTCTACTGATAAGGTAGATACTGAAGTCCCGTGTTCAGATGGCGGTACAGTTGCAGAATTATTATATGCCGAAGGCGATACAGTGAATGTTGGTGAGGTTGTCGCAAGGATAGAGACTGATGCAAACGCAGAGATCAAACCCGCAAGCGCTCCCGTAAAAAAGGAAGCCCTGGCTCCCGAAGTTAAAACAGAAGAACAGCCAATGGCAGTAGATAAACATGCTCCCGTTGCTGCTGCTGCTCCTGCTGTTGAAAATAAAAGCGGATCGAACTCAGGATTTTATTCACCCCTGGTATTGAACATTGCTTCCAAAGAAGGCGTTTCAATGGGTGAGCTCTCAGGAATTTCAGGGACCGGCGGCGGAGGAAGAGTAAGGAAACAGGATATTTTAGCATATGTTGAGGCTAAAAAATCAGGTAAGGTACAACCCGAAACTACAGCGGTACAAACACAACAGAGTGCACCACAGCCGCAGGCAGCAAAAACTATTTCAGTTGAAAAGAAACATCCGGAGTATAAGTCCCCGGAGATTCACAGCTCACCGGAACTTACAAGCTTATATAATATGCCAGGCGTTGAAGTCGTGCCGATGGATACATTGATATCAAAAATGGCTGAGCATATGGTAAAGAGTGTTCATACTTCGCCTCATGTTGCGGCTATTGCAGAGTGTGATATGAGCGCAGTTGACAGAGCAAGGAAATCGCTGGGTGAGGAATTCCTGAGGCGTGAAGGGTTCAAGCTTACCTATATGCCGTTTATTTGCGAAGCGGTTGTTAAGGCATTACAGGACTTTCCTCTCGTAAATTCTTCAATTGACGGAACAAATATACTGGTTAAGAACTTTATTAATTTAGGGATTGCAGTTGCTATGGATAATGGCGGGCTTATTGTCCCGATAATTAAGCATGCTGATTCTAAGAACCTAGTAGGCATTGCCAGAGAAATGAATGATCTTGCAAAACGCGCAAGGATAAAGAAACTGACACTGGATGAGATTCAGGACGGCACGTTTACAATAACCAATTACGGGGTATTCGGCAATATTATCGGCACCCCGATAATCAACCAGCCGCAGGTTGCCATTCTTGGCACAGGCGCTGTTAAAAAACGCGCAGTGGTTGTAGAAACATCCGAAGGCGATGCAATTGTCATAAAGCCGATGATGTATTTAACATTATCGTTCGATCACCGGCTTGTTGATGGTGCCCTTGGCGGAAAGTTCATAATGAAGGTAGTTGAATACCTTGAGAACTATGCTCTGTAGCCGGGTGCAGCAATTTAGATTTTTTGAAAATTAATATAAATTTATGAATAACTCGTTCGGGTCACCCCCGGATCCAAATTCAATACAGGGAGATGAGAGAATGCTTGCTTTATTTTCTCATCTTTCACTTTTTTTAGGGGGTATATTGCTGCCCATTATATTCTGGGCTACCAATAAAGATAAATCAAAATTCGTTACATTTCACGCGCTTCAGGCATTGTGGTTCCATATAGCTTACATTGCTCTGCTGATAGTATATATTTTTGGTTTTGTTATTATTATGTTAATTGGCGGACTTGGTTTGGGAGCTCTATCCGGAGCAACAGGCGGCGGTGAAATGCCTGTGTTTATGATTATACTTATTATTGCTTTCTATGGGCTATTGTTTGTAATAATATTTGGTGCAATCGGTTATTCTGTATATATGGCAATTAAATCTTACAAAGGTGAGCTTGTCAAATACCCGGTGATCGGAAACATGGTTTACAAAAAAGTTTACGGGTTAAGCTAAGTTTTTTTAACGGATAATATGTCTGAATTAGTACATATAAAATATATCAACACTCACCAGAAGAAACATTCGGTCGAAAATCCAGAGATTGAAAATAACAGGAGGCCCGAGTGGCTTAAGGTTAAGCTTCCGACAGGCGAGAACTATGCTTACCTTAAAGAGCTTGTCAAAAAGAAAAAGCTCAATACTGTCTGTGAAGATGCAAGATGCCCCAACATGGCGGAGTGCTGGCACAGGAAGACTGCAACATTTATGATACTCGGCGAAGTATGCACACGTTCGTGCGGATTCTGCTCAGTTAAACTTGGCAAGCCCGATGCTTTGGATTACGATGAACCGAGGCGTGTGGCTGAATCAGTTAAAGAGCTTGGACTGAAACATGCTGTAATAACTTCTGTCGATAGGGATGACCAGAAGCTTGGCGGTGCAGATATCTTTGCAGAGACAATTAAAATGATAAGGGAATATTCACCCGATTGTAAAGTTGAAGTTCTCATACCTGACTTCAGGGGAAATTGGGAAGCGCTTGAGCTTGTTATTAAGGCTCACCCCGATATACTGAACCATAACATTGAAACTGTCCCGAGGATGTATCATTACGTACGGCCTCAGGCTGTATATACAAGGACACTTGAATTATTGAGAAGGGGAAAAGAAGCCGGCCTTAATACAAAGAGCGGTTTTATGGTTGGGCTTGGTGAAACAGATGACGAAATAATTGAGCTGATGAAAGATCTTAAGGATGCAAATTGTGATATTGTTACTATCGGTCAGTACTTAAGACCGACTAAAGACCATTTACCTGTTCAAAGATACGTTCACCCGGACCAGTTTAAGAATTTCAAAACCCTGGGACTTGAAATGGGATTTAAGCATGTTGAATCAGGTCCGCTTGTTAGAAGCTCATACCATGCTGACGAACAAAGTATATAAAAATTAAATAATCACCGGAGAATATAATTTGCGAAAGTTCAATCTACTGATTTCAGTTTTTTTCCTGTTTGTATTTTCTCTTCAGCTGCAAATATCTGCTCAGATCCTGAATCCGGAAACTATAGAGTACAGGTACTGGATCTATTTTAAGGATAAGGGCTCATTCAAGCCCGACGAAACTCTGGCTATAGGAAGCGAAGGATATAATATTGCCAGATCTGAATTAACAGAAAAGGCTTTATGGAGACGCTCCAAAGTATTATCAGAAGATAAGCTTGTAAGTTACGATGATCTGCCTGTAAAAACTGATTATATTGATGGGCTCAAAAGTCTGGGAATGTTGCCCAAAGCAGTTTCCAAATGGCTCAATGCAGTAAGCGTTATAACAACAAAGGATAAGCTTGAAAAGGCAAAAAAGCTTGGCTATGTGGAAAAGATCGAAGGAGTGCAGTATCTGGATTATGTTAAGATTCCCTCTTACAGGAATGTCATTAGCAATGAACCTTTTATTCCTCCGGTAAAGAACAGGTATAATTACGGATATTCATACTGGCAGAATGAACAGATCAAGACCCCTGAACTGCATAACATCGGAATAACGGGATTTGGAGTAACTCTTGGCATGTGTGATGACGGGTTTAACTGGAGAAGACATGAAGCGCTCGATACAAGGAACGTTGCCGATGAGTATGACTGGATATTTAAGGATGATTC
>JANWKI010000163.1 GCA_025451455.1 Ignavibacteria bacterium | reverse complement strand
TGATATAGCATCTTCAATAGCAGTCGATCTATCAGGAAATGTATATGTAACAGGTACGAGTTTGCTTAATAGCACCGGCATGGATTATGCAACAATAAAATATTCTCAATCAACTGGTATTCAGCCGATATCAAATGAAATACCATCCCAATTTTCTCTTTCGCAGAATTATCCAAATCCGTTCAACCCGAACACGATTATAAGATTCAATATTAAAGATTCAAGATTAACAACACTCAAAGTATTTGATATTCTTGGCAGAGAGATAACAACACTTGTGAATGAGCGCCTAAATGCAGGAATTTATGAGGTTGAATGGGATGCTTTAAATTATCCAAGCGGAGTGTACTATTATAAAATAAGTGCCGGAGATCCTTCGTCAGGCTCGGGACAAGTTTTTGCTGATACGAAGAAGATGGTGCTGATGAAATAAAATTAAGAGGAGATCAAAATGAAAACAATATTATTACCTTTTCTTGTACTGCTTCTGTCTGTTCAATTATCCAATGCACAGTGGGTTCAATCTGGTCTTGGAGGGAAAACTGTAAATGCTTTAGCATATATGGGGAATAATCTTTTTGCCGGAGCCAGCACTTTTTCAAATCCCTTTGGCACATATATTTCTACAGATAACGGTTTAAACTGGACACAAACAGGTTTGAATACAGGTACTGTTATTTCATTAATTGTAAATGGTAACAATATTTTTGCCGGAACTCTTGATTATGGGGTATTTATTTCAACAAACAACGGCACAAACTGGATTCAAACTTCTTTAAATAATACTAATGTTTCTTCATTGGTTTTAAGCGGAAACAATATCTTTGCCGGAACTCTGAACGGAATATATGTATCATCAAATAACGGTACCGGATGGATCCAAACTTCTTTGAATAACCGGGATGTGCGCTCCTTAACTGTAAACGGAAATAATGTTTTCGCCGGTACTTATGCTACCCCTATTCCTTACGGAGTATATTTATCTACAAATAACGGTACAAGCTGGTCTCAAACTACCTTAAATGACAAAGCTGTTGAATCAATGGCAATTAACAGTAATAACATCTTTGCAGGAACCCGTGATTCAGGTGTTTACTTGTCTACAAATAACGGTACAAGCTGGTCTCAAACTACCTTAAATAATCTTTATGTTAATGTACTGGTTATAAACGGGAACAGTATATTTGCAGGAACTTCCCCGAGTGGTTTTTATGTATCTTATAATAACGGAATAAGCTGGTCACAAAAAAATGAAGGTCTCGGTTCTAATTCCGTACGTTCAATCTGCATATTAAATAATTACATGTTTGCGGGAACTTATACCGGAGGTGTTTTCAAAAGACCTCTTAGCGAGCTTATTGGTATTCAGCCCATTTCAAGCGAAGTACCATCGCAATTTTCACTTTCTCAGAATTATCCAAATCCGTTCAACCCGAGTACGATTATCAGATTCAATATTAAAGATTCAAGATTAACAACACTAAAAATGTTTGATATTCTTGGCAGAAAGATAACAACTCTTGTAAATGAAAAATTAAGTCCGGGTACATATGAGGTTGAATGGAATGCTTCAAATTATTCAAGCGGAGTGTATTATTATAAGTTGGTTTCGGGAGATTATACTGATACGAAGAAAATGGTTTTAGTTAAGTGAGATCAAGGATTTTTCAATTTCTTATTGTATTCTTTTTTTTGTTTTTAGTAAAAAGTGATGTCCTCTCACAATTCCAGCGGACAATCGGCGGAACAAGTAATGCCTATACATGGTGTATCAAGCAAACCACTGACTCCGGTTATGCACTGGCGGGTTATACCAATTCATTTGGAGTAATGGGCAATGATCTTTACATTGTGAAGCTTGATAACACCGGCGGTTCAATTCAATGGGGCAGGACTGTTGGCGGAACAAGTAATGATTTTGCATTATCAATGATACAAACCACAAGCGGCAGTTATATTGTTGGCGGAGAGACCGAATCTTTCGGGGCGGGTTACTTTGATATTTATGTTGTGATGCTTGATAATAACGGAACACTCCAGTGGTCGAAGACCTTTGGGGGCACGGGCAATGACTACGGCGAGTCGATCAAACAAACTACGGACGGCGGTTTTGCTGTTGCAGGTTATACCAACTCTTTTGGATCAGGAGATTATGATATGTACATATTAAAACTTGATGCAGGCGGGTCGCCCCAGTGGATGAGAACAATCGGCGGAACAGCTTATGATTATGCCTTATCATTCACACAAACCGCTGACGGCGGATATGCTTTGCTTGGCGCTACCACATCTTTTGGGGCAGGGTTCATAGATTTCTACATTGTCAAGCTTGATGTAAGCGGTATGCTTCAATGGAGTAAAACATTCGGCGGATCGGCCGGTGACTACGGGGCTTACATCATTCAGACCTCTGATGGCGGCTATGCAGCGGCCGGTTTAACCTTTTCTTTTGGAGCAGGCAGCTATGATCTTTACATTGTAAAGCTTGATAACAGCGGAGCACTTCAGTGGAGCAGAACTATTGGCGGAACAGGTTATGAGAACCTCTATTCTATTATACAAACTTACGACGGCGGTTATGCTATTTCCGGAGCAACGACCACATACGGAGCAGGAGGCATTGATGCATACATTGTTAAACTTGACGCGGGCGGCAACCTGCAATGGAACAGAACTTTTGGCGGACAATTTAATGACGAAGCCAATTCCATTATTCAAACCTCTGATGGCGGCTATGCATTCTCGGGAAGTTCCGGTTCTTTTGGTACAGGAGATATTGATATGTACTTTGTAAAGACTGATGCAAGCGGGAATATATGCGGAAATACTTCCTCACCTTCACCCAATATAGGTGCCGGCGGAACATTGGAAAGCCAGGTCTCTTTAACTACTTCCCCGACTCCAATCGTAACTTTTCCAACAAGTTCAACCGGCACAGGGGGTTCTCTTACAACAGTTTGTCTTACAGGTATTCAACCGATTTCAAACGAAGTGCCATCGCAATTTTCACTTTCTCAGAATTATCCTAACCCGTTCAACCCCAGCACGAATATCAGATTCAAGATTAAAGATTCAAGATTAACAACGCTGCGTGTGTACGATGTTCTGGGCAGAGAGATTACAATGCTTGTAAATAAGGAGTTGAATCCGGGTATTTATGAAGTCGAATGGAATGCTTCGAATTATCCAAGTGGGGTATATTGTTATAGGATCAGCTCCGGAGATTTCAGTGAAACAAGGAAGATGATCCTTGTAAAGTAAACCATGCCTGCTGTACATATATTAGTTTTTTGGAACTATATTAACATCGGCGGGAAAAGGAACTAAGGTTAACTACATTGCGTTATTGAAAACAATCAATACAATAATAACTATTAAATCATATAATAATGAACTTGAAAATCATTGTGGTATTCTTGCTGTTCACAGGTGTAATTTCAGTATTCGGCCAGAAAATTGATTCAAAAAGTACCAATGATTCTGCCCATAACTCGTTAATAAACAAAAAACTGGCTTTTCAATATGAAACAGGCTACAATTTTGCAGGCAGGTCATTTATCCCCATTGTTTTTTCGTTGAAGTATCATTTATCCGATAAAACAGCATTAAGACTGGGTGTTGGATTAAACCCGGGTGAAGGAGGATTTGGCAGAATGCATATGAACGATAACCAGATTAATCACGAGCCCTTTGATCATCATGGAACTGATCCGGAACATTATAATTTTACATTGAACTACATGCTTTATCCGGCGCCAAAGGCTGATATAAATTTGTTTTTCGGACTGGGTCCGCGATTCGGTTTTGGGTCAGAGCATTTTGGAAATCCCGGGTACAGGCCAGAATACATGGAAAATTATGATTCACAAAAGCCGGGAAACTCTTCGTGGTCAATCGGCCTATCCGGTGTTATTGGTGCAGAGTGGTTTGTTTCAAGAAGCATAAGTTTATTTACCGAATACGATGCTGCATTCAGTTACCGACAGAGAGATTATTGGGAAGTTGATCTTAGTGTACCCCCGGGTCCAAACAGTATGAAAGAGAATGAATCATCCGAGTACCTCTTTACAGATCTTTCGGCACGAATTGGGTTTTCAATATATTTCGATAGTCCGTTTTGATAAATCGTAAAAGCGGGCAAATATTCAAGTTAACCCCCGGACTTTTACTAGTCTTCATCAAAGTTCTTTTTGCTGCGTTCTTTCTTTTTCAGGGCAAGTTTCCTTTTTTGTTCCAAAGTATTCAACCTGCCTGAGAGGCTTTTTACGGTTTTTATCCTGACTTTTTCTTTTATCAAGGCATTATTCAGCATTTTTACAAACTTCTCTATGGCTTTCTTCCTGTTCCCGAGCTGTGTGCGCTCAGTTTGAGAAACTACCCTGATATTGGATTCATTATCAATTTTATTGTAAAGCTTTTTTCCCAATATTGCTTTAGCTGCTTCCGGAAGGGTCATAGAGTCATTGATATTGAATACCAGCTCAACTTTAGTTTCAACTTTATTTACGTTTTGCCCGCCTTTGCCGCCGCTTCTTGAAAAGTTATATTTAACTTCCTTTAAAATTTTATTCAGGTCAATATTATTCATATATTTTTGAATTTATTGTTCAACCGGATTAAAACCTTTTCCTATTTTTACAGATCTCTTCAGCAGTTTCGAGACATAACGTTTTGCAGATTCAACCGAATCAAGAAGTGTGTTTCCCAATGCCAGATTTGAAGTTATCGCTGCTGAGAGTGTACATCCGATACCATGAGTGTTCTTTGATTCAACATAATCTGCATTGAACATATAGAACCGCTTTTTGTCAAAGAGAATATCGGTACCCTTTGGGAACCCGATTGCATCTTTCATATGTCCGCCCTTGATGAGAACATTCCTTGCACCCATATCGCTCAGCATTACAGCTGCAATTTCGAGGTCATCAGCAGTTTCGATACTCATACCCGTAAGTATTTCAGCTTCAGGAATATTTGGTGTGAGAAGATATGTGAGCGGCAGAAGTTTTTCCCTGAGAGCTTTAATACCGGGATTGCTTAGCATTGTATAATTGTTCTTCGAAAGAATTACGGGGTCAACAACAAGTTTTTTTATTCTCCGCCTCTCTAAATGCTTAATAATGATATCAATAACTTTAGGACCGGAGAGCATTCCGGTTTTAACTGCTTTAATATTAAAATCATCAAATACGCACTTTAGCTGGCCATCAATTATCTTTGAGGGTAATTCAAAGGAACTTTTCACTCCTTTGGTATTCTGAGCAGTAACTGATGTGATAACAGTTGCTCCATAAACACCATGATTTTTGAATGTCTTCAGGTCAGATTGTATTCCTGCTCCACCGCCTGAATCAGACCCTGCAATACTCAACACACATATTTTACCCGCCATAAATTTTTTTCCTTAATTCTTTAACTGCACTTTCAGGATCTTTACTTCCTGCAACCGAGCCGATAACCGCTATGCCATGTACTCCCGTTGACATTACTTCATTAATATTTGAAATACCAATTCCCCCGATAGCAAAAACAGGGATTTTCAGTTTCTCAACAACCCGTTTCAAATACTTGATTCCTTTGGGCTTATCGGGCTTGTGTTTAGAGCTTGTAGGGTAAATATGACCGAACCCGATATAATCAGCTCCTTCTTTCTCTCTTTGAATTGCTTCATTGAGCGTATGCGCCGTCCCGCCAATAATCTTTTTTTTTCCAAGAAGTTTATCTGCTTCTTTGACCGGAATATCTTCTTTTCCCAGATGAACACCGTCAGCTCCCGAAACCAGTGCAACATCAACTCTATCGTTTACAAGAAAAAGTACCTTATGCTTATTACACAATTTCCTGATCTTAATAGCCAAACTGATAAAATCCGAAGTTGAAATATACTTATCCCGCAATTGAATGATATCTGCGCCCCCTTTAATTGCCATTTTGGCAAGTTCGATATGTGAATATTTACTCTGCGAGTGAGTATCAGTAATTACGCATAATCTTCCTATCTTCTTCATCTACAAGCTTCCGATACTATTATGGAATTCATTCACAGTATTTTTTATATTTTTTGAACTCATTATTGCCCTGATAACGGTTACACCATATGCGCCGGCGTCAAGGCACTCTTTAGCTCTTGCCGGCGAAATACCTCCAACCGCAAATACCGGTATTTTGAGAGAACTGCAGACTTTATTAAGTTTTTCGATTCCCTGCGGTTCGCCATATTTTACTTTTGAAGGAGTTGAGAAAACGGGTCCGAAGAGCACGTAATCATATCCGTTTTTTTCGGCTTTTCTTGCTGATTGAATTGAATGGACACTTTTACCTGCAATGAGTTTTGGGTCAGCCATTTTGATATATCCGGCTTCAATTCCGCTTTCGGGAGAGTGTACGCAATCTGCTCCGGTGAGAAGCGCAATATCCAGCCTGTCATTTATCACAAGTGATGCTTTGTATTTTTTCGTAACGGTCCTTAATCTTTTTGCAAGAGTGAGAATGTCTTTTGATGAGAGAATTTTATTACGAAGCTGAACAGCTTTAACCCCGTTTTTGCAGGCTGAATCAATAACCTTTATGAGATTCTTTTCCGTCAGACTACTATCCGTTATCAAAAGTAAGCGGAAGCCAATTTTTGCTTTCCGCAATCCCTGTTTTACTCTGAATTGTTTAATCGGATTTTTTCACCTGCAATTCTTTTCCATCACTGTAATTTGTGAAAACTCCGGTATTGTAATGGCTCTGGAAAACAAAAGTTCCGAATTTTTTCCCGTTACTCCGTTCGATCCATATTTGGTCATTTTCCGGGGTGTTCTCTTCGTATTTAAGTGAATTTACGATATTGCCGCCATCCCTGTAAACATAAAATGCATAATCATCCATACGGATCTCAATCTTTTCATCTCCAACTGTGTATGAACCTTCAAGGCTTTGCGACTTTATCCCGCTAAAACCAAAAAACATAATTGATACACCCAATAATAAAAGTAATTTTTTTATCATGAAGTTTATGAGTTTATTAATCCTTCCAGCGGACTTGAAGCCTTAGCATAAAGCCTCTTCGGTATCCTGCCTGCTTCAAATGCCAGTCTTCCGGCTTCGATGGCAAGCTTCATAGCCCTTGCCATTTTAACGGGGTGTTCAGCCCCTGAAATCGCTGAATTCATGAGTATTCCGTCAACGCCAAGCTCCATAGCAAGCGCCGCATCTGATGCCGTGCCAACACCTGCATCGACAATTACAGGAATATCTATCATATCACGTATGATCTGAATATTATACGGATTGCGGATACCCATGCCTGAGCCAATTGGCGCGCCAAGCGGCATGACTGCGGCACAGCCCATATCGGCAAGTTTCCTGCACGTGATAGGGTCATCGTTGCAGTATGGCAGTACAATAAAATTATCTGCTAATAATTCTTCTGCTGCTTTTAATAATTCGGTTACATCGGGGAAGAGTGTTTCATCATCACCGATAACCTCAAGCTTTACCCAGTTGGTCTCCAGAGCCTCACGGGCAAGCTGAGCGGTAAGCACTGCTTCTTTTGCTGTGAAACAGCCGGCAGTATTCGGCAGGATAAAATATTTATTCCTGTCAAGCATTCCCAAAATACTCTCCTGTCCGTTTTCTGCATGCATATTCAGCCGTCTAATTGACACCGTTACAAATTCCGTCTCGCTTGCTTCGAGTGCTTCAAGCATCGTCTGCGGATCGGGATACCTTGATGTACCCACAATTAATCTGGAATTGAACGATTTACCTGCTATTGTTAATTTATTCATATTAAATTTTTATCTTAAATCTTAAATCTTTAATCCAATTCTAGCCGCCCTGAACTGCATGTACAATTTCAACTGAATCATTTTCATTTATTGTCACTGACTCCCATTTTTGCCTTGGGATAATTCTATCATTCAGCGCTACAGCAATTCCTCTTGGTTCTTTGCCGTTCATGTTTTCGATAACAAAATCATAAAGAGACAATTGGTTATTTAAAACTTTATCTTCACCATTGAGTTTTATTTTCATATATCTATACTGTTGCCTTATAAAATCTTGAAATCTCAAATCCGTTTAATAATTTTGATCTTTCCCCGGTTATTATCCAGTCACTAAGCTCATAAGCAGTAATTGGGGTCAGCAATATTCCGTTGCGGTAATGCCCTGTTGCGAAGAATAAGCCTTCAATATCAGAATCACCGATAATCGGCATATGGTCGCGGCTTCCTGGCCTGAGGCCCACATCAATTGATTCAATGGGGAGATCATAAATAGAGGGCACTGCTTCCCAGCCGCGTTCTAGCAGGCGGAATATTTCTCCGGCTGTCGGATTTTCATCATATCCCATTTCTTCAACACTTGCGCCGAGAATCAGCCTGCCGTCGCTCTTTGGCAAAAGATAAACATCGGGTGCCCGTACAACTTTAGTAATGCGGCAAGAATCATTAAGCCTGAGATTTATGATCTGACCTTTAACCGGCCTTACAGGAGGCAGAAGATGTTCAGGAATTCCTCCAATTTGTTTTGACCATGCACCGCCTGCAATGATCAGGTTATCAGACTGCATATCAATATTAAAATTCGACCCATGCACATGAACTCCGCAGACCTTTCCGTTTTGGATATTGATATTTTCTACTTTATGTTCTTCATACAGCTTTCCCCCGCATTTTACAAAAGCAATCTTAAGTGCTTCAAGAAGTTTTCTGTTATTAATTTGTGCATCATCGTCAATCCATATAGCACCGGTGCATCTGGGCGAAAGGAACGGTTCGATTTCCCTGGCTTCGCTTCCGGTCAGCCAAACGACTGATAGCCCGATCTTCTCACGGAAATCATAAAGCCTCCTGAGTCGTTCGGCATCATCCCTGTCAAATCCGGGAAGGATGCAGCCTGTTTTTTCGACTTCTACTTTGATACCGCTGTCATTGTAAAGTTCATCAACAAACGCAGGGTACATTTCGAGGCTTTTCCTGCATAGGTAAAAGAGCTCAATATCTTCAAAGCCCATTTCAGCCTGGGGAGCGAGCATTCCCGCCGCTGCATAGCTCGAACTTTTACCCGCTTTATGCTGCTCGAGTATTACAACATGCATACCTTTTTTAGCAAGCTGCCAACCAACTGATAACCCGATTATTCCCCCGCCGATGATTATTGTTTTATTTTTCATTTTCAATATAATTTAAACCCCATGGACCCAGTCCCGTTACCTGAAAAGTACAGCCTTCACTGCCTGTGAAAACATAATGGTGAACTTTCAATGGATTTACATAATAACATCCTTCAGTAAATTTTGTTGCGTTTGCAGTATCAAGTACATCACCGAATCCTACATACAGCACACCTTCAAGAACGGTTGCCCTTTCATCGATCGGATGCCAGTGAGCAGGCAGTTTATAGTAAGAAGGAAATTTTACTCTCATTGTAAACAGACCCTCCTGTGTAAAATTACCTTCGAGGAATGCTACCTTGGCTCCTGCAGGCAGATTTGGCGGATCAAACCATTTGATATCATCCGGAAAAACTCTAATCGCTCCCTTCGGGAGGCTATTATCCTGTGAGTTTGAACCATAACATAAAAAAAACAGAAATATTACCGGTAATACTTTCATCATATTGATTGTAATTTTTCTTTTGTGAATTCATTTTTAACATTGCCGGTATTCAAAGTTGAAGCAGGTTCAAACAGCATTACATGGACTTCTTCGTCAGCAACGGGCTTATGCTCGACTCCCTTTGGTATGATTATATACTCACCTTCGTTTATTTCAATCGACTTATCCTTAAGCTCCATATTGAATTTCCCTTTGATAACAAGGAACATTTCGTCTTCATTATCGTGATGATGCCACGTAAATTCACCCTTGAATTTCACAAGCTTTACAAACTGACCGTTAAGCTCTCCTGCAATTTTAGGCGACCAATATTCATCGATCAGCTTTAATTTATCTTTAATATTAATTTTTTCTATACTCATTATTAAAATAACTAACCCGAAAAAAACGAACCCTCCGTCATGCAGCCAACTGCATGACACCTCCTTTTCAAAAAAGGGAGGACAATAATATATTTAAATTATTGGGTTTCATCTTTTCATCTTCTCATCTTCTCATCTTCTCATCTTCTCATCTTCTCATCTTCTCATCTTCTCATCATCATTTCAAATAAACTTCGGCGCCGGATTCAACGAACTCTTTGCTCTTTTCTTCCATTCCTTTTTCGAGTGCTTCAATCTCTGATACTCCGAGCCCGGCTGCATATTTCCTTACGTCTTCGGTTATCTTCATTGAGCAGAAATGCGGGCCGCACATCGAGCAGAAATGAGCAAGCTTTGCTCCCTCTGCAGGCAGTGTCTCATCGTGAAACTCCCGCGCTGTTTCAGGATCAAGCGATAAATTGAACTGATCTTCCCAGCGGAACTCAAACCTTGCTTTGGATAGCATATTATCCCTTACCTGTGCGCCGGGGTGACCTTTTGCCAGGTCAGCAGCATGAGCCGCAAGCTTATAAGTAATAACACCGTCTTTTACGTCCTTCTTGTTCGGGAGGCCCAAATGTTCTTTTGGTGTAACATAGCACAGCATGGCGCATCCAAACCAGCCTATCATAGCTGCACCGATTGCACTGGTGATGTGATCGTAACCGGGGGCAATATCTGTCGTAAGCGGTCCTAAAGTATAGAACGGCGCTTCCTTGCAGACTTCAAGCTGTTTATCCATATTCTCTTTTATCAGGTGCATCGGCACGTGCCCCGGGCCTTCTATCATAACCTGGCAATCGTTTGCCCATGCGATGTTTGTCAATTCACCCAACGTTTCAAGCTCGGCAAACTGCGCTCTATCGTTGGCATCTGCAATTGCGCCCGGCCTTAAGCCGTCTCCAAGTGAAAAAGATACATCATAGGCGCGCATAATCTCACATATTTCTTTGAAATTTGTATAGAGAAAGCTTTCCTTATGATGGGCAAGACACCATTTTGCCATTATGCTTCCGCCGCGCGAAACTATTCCGCATGAACGGTTTGCAGTCAGGTGAATGTATCTTAGGAGTACACCGGCATGTATTGTGAAGTAATCGACACCCTGCTCAGCCTGCTCAATTAATGTATCACGGTAAAGCTCCCATGTAAGCTCTTCGGCCTTGCCGTTAACTTTTTCAAGCGCCTGGTAAATCGGCACGGTTCCTATCGGCACGGGTGAATTCCTGATTATCCATTCGCGTGTTTCATGGATATTCTTTCCGGTTGAAAGATCCATGACCGTATCGGTGCCCCACTTGGTTGCCCATCTCATTTTTTCAACTTCTTCATCTATTGATGATGATATTGCCGAGTTGCCGATGTTTGCATTTATCTTCACAAGAAAATTCCTGCCGATAATCATCGGCTCACTTTCAGGGTGATTGATATTTGCAGGTATAATTGCCCTTCCCCTTGCAACTTCATCTCTTACAAACTCCGGTGTAATATAAGCAGGCAGGTTTGCTCCGAATGACTCTCCCTTATGCTGCCAGTTAAGTTCATTCCTGCTCAGATCATTTCCCAGAGCATAATCCATTGCTCTTTCCCTTCCAAGGTTCTCCCGAATGGCAATATATTCCATTTCAGGGGTAATGATACCTTTTTTTGCATAATAGTACTGGGTTACAGCACTGCCACTTTTTGCCTTCAATGGTTTCCTTCTCAGGCCGGGGTAATATTCAAGCTTTTGCTTATTGCCATTGGTATTTCTCCTGACATCCTCTTCAGAATCAAATCCGTTATCAATTGGTTTAATAGTGCGTCCTTCATATTCTTCAACATCCGCCCTGTCTTTTATCCATTTCAGCCTGATAGCCGGCAGCCCTTCTTTGGGATCACAATTTACTTCTTCATCGCCCCAGTAACCGCTGGTATCGTAAACTTTGACGGGCTTATTCTCTTCCAGTGAGCCGTCGTGCAGCCTGGTTGGAGAAAGTTCAATTTCTCTCAGCGGCACTTTAATATCACTGAAGAGTTTCCCCTGAACATATATCTTTTTGCTTTTCGGGAGAAATTCTTCTTTGGCATTGTGCCCGTTTCCATTTGTCTGGATTTTGCTATTCCCGTTTGTTCCGTTTTTCATTATGCTTTAAATTAAATTAATAAACTTATTTGTGAAACTCTTTTGGGAAAAATGAGAAAACCGTTTACCCGATTTCATCTTCCGCAGGAAAATGTTACAGGATAAACGGTCTTATTCTGTTTTCCTACGCCGGCATTACCCGGATCAGGTTTGAGGGTTTACTCTCAGCCTCCTTTTTATCGG
>JANWKI010000162.1 GCA_025451455.1 Ignavibacteria bacterium | reverse complement strand
GAGCCTTTTGTCGGCAGGGCAGGCCAGCTTCTGAATAAGATCCTAGAGGCTACCGGTTTCAAGAGGGAAGATGTGTTTATTTGCAATATTTTAAAGAGCCGTCCGCCCGGTAACCGCAACCCGCTGCCCGCAGAGGTTGATGTTTGCAAGCCCTACCTTGATAAGCAGTTGAAATTAATTGATCCAAAGCTTATTTTGCTTCTCGGTAAAGTTGCATCTGAATCGCTTCTGAAAACCAAAGAACCGTTAAACAAACTCCGCGGTAAGACGCATGATTACAAAGGCTGGAAGGTCAGGGTTACTTTTCATCCTGCTGCACTTCTGAGAAATCCGAACTGGAAACGGCCTACATGGGAAGATATGCAGCAGTTCAAAGAAATATACGAAGATATACTGGCAAAGAATTCATAATTGTTGAAGTAATACAAAATTGGCAAAACAAAAAAATAATATAACTGAGCTCAAGAATGTTTCTGAAGAAACGCTCTACGGGGGGAAGGTACCGCCTCACAGCAGAGAGCTTGAAATGAATGTAATTGGCGGAATGATCATCGATAATGCCCTGATAGATGCAGTTACAACCATTTTAAAGCCGAAACATTTTTATGTTAATGCAAACGGCCTGGTATTCAGGGCAATCAGTGACCTTAGGGACAGGAACGAGCCAGTTGACCTCATAACACTTACCGAAGAGCTTAAAACAAGAGGAGAACTCGAAGCCGTTGGCGGACCTTTTTACCTTGCGGAGCTTTCAACTGCATTCTCATCTCAGGAAAGCATAATCTTTTCAGCCAACAAGATCCTCGAAAACTGGATAAAACGGGATATGATCCTGCTCACTTACTCGCTTAATGAGCAGTGTTACGATCCCACGATGAACACCGAAAGCCTTCTTGATACAGCTCAGCAGCAGATACTTGAAGTGACAAATTACCTGCAAAAAAAGAATTACACCCTTATTAAAGATGAAGTACGGGAAACCATGGAATATGTCGAACTTATCCATGAGCGCCACCTCTCAGGTACAACAGTTTTCGGAGTTCCTTCAGGGTATGATGACCTGGATGCACTCACCGGAGGTTTCCAGAAATCTGAGCTGATAATTATTGCAGGCAGACCCTCACACGGTAAAACTGCTTTGGCGCTTAACATTGCACGGAATGCTGCAGTCGAGCATAAAAAAAATGTAGGCATTTTTTCGATAGAAATGTCAAACAGAGAGCTTGCATTAAGGTTCATTTGCCTTGAATCAAAAGTCGATATATCAAAACTTAAAACAGGCAGGCTGCCGGAGAGCGATTGGGCGAAAATTGCCAAACAAACTCCGCGCCTTATGAATAATAAGATAAATATAATAATTGATGACTCATCACCGCTTAGCCTGCTTGAATTACGCTCAAAATCCCGCAGAATGAAGGCAATGCACAACATTGATATGATCATGGTCGATTATCTTCAGTTAATGGATGTCTCCAACAGGGGAAATTTAGACAGGCATCTTGAAATTGCATATATTACTCGCGGATTGAAACAGCTGTCAAAGGAACTTGATATTCCGGTTGTAGCGTTATCCCAGTTAAGCCGTAAGGTTGAAGACAGGGCTGGCAAGGAAAAGCGTCCTCAGCTCTCTGATCTGAGAGAATCAGGCGCTATTGAGCAGGATGCAGACGTTGTTATATTTATTAACAGACCGGAAGTGTATATCAGCAA
The DNA here is from genome assembly GCA_025451455.1 of Ignavibacteria bacterium. Taxonomy (GTDB): domain Bacteria; phylum Bacteroidota; class Ignavibacteria; order Tepidaquicellales; family OLB5; genus OLB5. Next base: position 26,609 of record JANWKI010000162.1, on the reverse strand, counting down.
AGATGACCCGAAATTCCAGGAAGTTTCAGGTCTGGCAGAAGTTATCGTCGGGAAGCAAAGAAATGGTCCCATCGGCGAAATTAAACTGACCTTCATTCATAATTATGCAAGTTTTGTAAATAGAGCTAAAGAAACTGAACCGTCTTATTATACACCGCAAGACTCACCTTTTTAAACATGCTCAAAGTCAAATATGCAATCACGTAGAAAATTCATTAAGAATACCGCTATTACCTCATTATTTTTAACGGGGTTACCCTCTATTTCCAAGACAAATTATTTCAGCTTTTTTGATGATTACGATGAAGCCATCTGCCGAAAGAAATTCAAGTTGTTAGTTGATACGGGGCTTAAGTCAATGCCAATTGGTGATGCAATTATCGAGGTCGGGAGGTCATTTCTTGATACCGATTATGTTGCGGGAACTCTTGATAAGAACATGAGTGAAAGCCTTGTAATTAATTTAACCGGCCTTGATTGCGTAACATTTGTCGAAAATTGCCTTACATTTGCAAGATGCATAAAGCTTGGAGCTACGACTTTTGATGATTACAAAGCTGAACTGAAAAAAATAAGGTACCGCGGGGGCTCAATAGACGGATATGCAAGCCGTTTGCACTATTTCTGTGACTGGATAACCGATAATGAAGAAAAAGGGATAGTGAAGAATGTAAGCAGTGAAATCGGGGGAGTGGAGTACAGCAAGAAGATAAATTTCATGTCAACTCATACCGGTTCTTATAAACAGCTATCCAGTCAGGCGAATATTGATGGTATCAACTCAGCCGAAGAAGCAATTAACTCCAGGATATATTATTATATCCCAAAAAATGACATTGCAAAGTCATATGATTTCATGAAAAACGGAGATATAATTGCAACTACTACAAGTATCGGGGGACTTGATGTCACACACACAGGATACGTAGTAAAAGGCGAAGATGGCAGCACGTATTTCCTGCATGCATCATCAAAGAGCAAAAAAGTTATCATCTCAGGAAGCCAGCTTGCAGATTATGTCGGCGAGGATTCAAAAAAGACCGGAATTATGGTTGCACGTCCGCTTGAAGTATGAAGTGTATTGAGTGAATTGAGTCTGTTGAGTGCGGAGTCTGTTAAGTAGGGGTTTCATTCATGAAACCCTTTTTTAATTTTCATAGAATCCCTTCGGACTCTTAGTTTAAACTATTCAATCTTCACAGACAACTACAGCACAGCCGTAATCTTTAGTATGCGAAATACTTATCTGGAACTTAAGATGAGAATATTTACTTTCCTTAATATGATTTATATAAGGCTTGCCCAGTTCATCATTCAATATCTCAATATCTTTCCACCCGAAACTCTTTGAGATTCCCGTTCCAATGGCCTTACTGTATGCCTCCTTGGAAGCAAACCTGCCTGCAAAATGTATTTCCGGGTTCACAAATTTCTTGCAGTAGATTATCTCACTTTCTGTAAGTATCCTGTGGAAAAACTTATCTCCGTATTTTTCCATAATGCCCTTTATCCTCGAAACTTCTATTATGTCGATTCCCAGGCCCTTAACCATATTTTATCTTTTATTTTCCTTCTTCACTATTTCCACCAGTTCCGATATATCATTTATCTCATAGTCAGCTCCGTGAACCTTTGTATCAAAAGTATCGCCGTATCTGGCAAAAGCAGTCTTCATTCCAACACTTTTAGCTCCAACCACATCACGCTCTGCCCAGTCACCAAGCATTAAGGCATCACCTGCTTCAACATCAAGCTTTTCAAGTACCAGGTTGAATGGAACCGGCGAGGGTTTCCGTTCTTTCGAATCATCATATGTAACAATTGCATCAAACATATGCTGAAGTCCGATATATGAAAGTCTTAGCCATGCTTCTCTTGAAGGCGCATCGGAAACGACTCCAAGCTTTATCCCCATTTTAATTAACTTAATAAGAGTTGGGAAGACCTTCGGGTAAGTATTAAGCTCAGCTTCACGTGCCGTTCTGTAGGCGACAATTCCTGCCGAAAGGATCTTGTGATCCATCCTTCCAATAAAATGATTCAGCAGCAAGTCAAAAACAAGCTGGTACTCAATGCCTTTATCCTTATATATCTCATCGATCTTAGCTCTTATCTCAGCATACGGGAAATCAAGCCCTGCATCTATCATAGCCTTCGTAGCCGCTTCGACAGCAGTATTTTTCATTCGCATGAAATCGATAAGTGTGTTATCAAGATCAAAAACTATCGCTTTTATCATCTGTATTTATTCATATTATCAACAAATATAACACTTTCCAACCTTCTTATAAAATGAATTATAATTTATACTATCAATTTTCAGATTTTATAACAATTTTGCATGAATGAATATCACAAGAGTAATACTCTGCGTAATTTTTCCGCCGCTTGCAGTTATTGATAAAGGATGCGGTTCGATTTTAATTGTTGGTATCTTAACTATTGCAGGCTGGGTGCCTGGTATAATCGGGGCACTCTTTATTTTGAACAGAGATGGTTCAATAAACCGGAAGTTCGAGAATTCATTTATTATGGGCTTTCTGATAGCAACAATAATTGCAATATTCATCATCATTGTATCATTCGTTTTCTTCAGGTGAAACATTACCGCTATTCCTAACCTCTATTATTTTCATAGATTTTGCCCTTAAAGAAAATTATATTACATGATAAATTTTGATGCAATCCTGTTAAAACTAGGATAAAGCTATGAAATTCCAGAAGCCTAAAGGCACTAAAGATATATTACCGAAAGATATTAACAAATGGCACTTTGCCGAAAAAACCGTGCGCGAAGTATCTGCACTTTTCAATTTCAGTGAGATAAGAACCCCGACTTTTGAATACACAGATCTTTTTAACAGGGGAGTAGGTTCTGAAACCGATATTGTTGGCAAGGAAATGTATACCTTTCCAGATAAGGGCGGCGATTCAATTACACTCAGACCAGAAGGCACTGCCCCGGTAATGAGAGCCTATGTTGAAAATTCAATGAGCGCCGAACAGCCGCTGCATAAATTATACTATTTAACCAGTATGTTCCGCTATGAAAGGCCGCAATCCGGCAGGTACAGGGAGCATTCCCAGTTCGGCGGAGAAATTATTGGGAGCGACAGTATTTACACTGATGTTGAACTGATAATGCTTGCCAAAGAAGTTTATAACAGGCTTGGAATTCTGAATTTCAAGATTAAATTGAATTCAATAGGTAAATCAGACGAAAGAAAAAGTTACATTGAAACACTGAGGGAATTTCTGAAAAGCAATATTAATGAACTTTCTGAAGAAAGCAAAAAACGGTTTGAGACCAATGCACTCAGAATTCTTGACTCAAAGAATCCCGTTGACAGGAAGATAACTGAAGAGGCGCCGAAAATTCTCGACCATCTGGGCAGTGAATCCAGAAGCAGGTTTGATATGGTTGTTAATGAGTTGACAAGACTTGGCATAAACTATGAGATCGATTTCCGGCTTGTACGCGGACTTGATTACTATACTGACACAACTTTTGAGTTCATTTCCGAAGACCTTGGTGCCCAGGATGCAATAGGCGGCGGAGGCAGGTATGACGGACTTATCGAATTGCTTGGCGGGAAACCAACACCGGGTGTGGGATTCGGCAGCGGGATGGAGAGGATCCTGATGGTCGCTGAAAAGAACGGATTTGAATTTCCGGAACCCTCAAAGCCGAAGATATATTTTATTGCATTAAATGAAGACGCTAAAAAGACCGCCTTTGAAAGTATGACGGAGCTCAGGAAGAAAAATATTTCCTGTGAAACCGATCTGCTTGGCAGAAGCTTTAAAGCGCAGATGAGAGAGGCAAATAAACTGGAATGTCTTTTCGTTTTCATAATCGGTGAAGAAGAACTGAAGAAAAATAAAGGCCTGTTAAAAACAATGAGTGACGGTTCACAGGCTGAAGTGGAATTTAATAAAATTGCTGATTACTTAAAATAAATGCGGACAAAAAAAGTTAAACCGCCTCTAAAGAAATACGAATATACCTTAAGTGTTTCAAAAGAATATGATGAGGTCTCAAAAAGAGATTATATTTCTTTCAGATTCCGGACTACAAAGGAATTTTTAACATTCAGATATGTTTTGAAGATTGAGGTTATTACCGAAGAAAAAAATCTGTGTTTCAATATGCTGGGCTTTTCTGCTCCGGTCGGAGACCTCTCAAGCTCAGGAACTGCAGGTTATGAGTACCGGATGTTTGATTACAAGGTGGCAGAGTATAACATCCTCATAGATAAAAAAGATTCAGATAAGAGCAGGTTCAGGATGATCGTGCAGAGGTCAAAATCCCAGCCGATCAAACTTTCTCATATTCCAAAGAAAAGTTTTATAGAAATATCAGGCGAAAATGATTCCTAAACTATTTCAGATCGGTCCGATCCCGGTATACAGCTACGGATTGATGCTGGGCATATGTTTTATTGTCGCAAGCTGGCTCCTTGCAAAAGAATTCAAAAGAAAGAAACTTGATGAAAATGCAGCAATAAATGTTACTTTTATCGCTCTTGTCGGGGGAGTGGTTGGTTCGAAACTCCTTTATGTGATCGAGGAATGGGGCTCAATTATGTCAATGCCCTCGGCTAAGATATTTTCTACAGAAGGGCTTTTCTCTCCCGCAGGGTTAACATTCTACGGCGGATTAATACTTGCAACTGCTCTGATTTACATATACACGCGCTCAAAGAAGATACCATTTCTGAAGGTGTGTGATTCTACTGCTCCTTCGCTTGCTATCGGGTACGGAATTGCACGGGTTGGCTGCCATTTATCCGGCGACGGTGATTACGGCCTGCCTGTCTCTGAGTTCATGTCATGGGTGCCCTGGGGCACGGATTATTCTCACGGTACGCTTCCCCCCTCTGTTGCTTTCAGAGGCACGGATCTTGCGCATAAATTCGGTGGTGTCGTACCCGATAATACCCTTTGCCATCCTACACCAATTTATGAACTAATTATAGCTATTATTATTTTTTCGATTCTTTGGTCAAAGAGAAAATCTATTAAAGTTGATGGTAAGCTCTTTGGCCTCTATTTAATCTTATCAGGAGCGGCTAGATTGCTTGTCGAATTCATAAGATTAAATCCAAGGATATTGTTCGGACTCTCTGAAGCACAGGTAATATCTTCAATATTGCTGATACTCGGTATTATTATTTACTATAAAGCGCCCTTTGGGATTGTACCGGAAGTACTTCCAAAGAAAAAGAAATAGTTTCTTTTGATAGATAAACCTAAATCTTATTTTCCCTTAAAGTTAATACTTATTACCTCATATTTATTTTCTGTCGTCATCCTTTGCGGATGTGATAACAAGAATTCAAAAAAGGACCATTCTGATAAGGATGAAAAACAAACATTAAAGAAAGATTCTGCATTGGTTGACACGGATTCCTTATATTCAATCATAATGGTTGGAGATGTAATGATGGGCACTAACTATCCTTCCGAATACAGCCTGCCGCCAAATGACGGAGAAGATATTCTTGAGGGTCCTTCAGAGTTTCTGCAGATTGCAGATGTAACAATCGGAAACCTCGAAGGGACATTGCTTGATAAAGGCGGGACGCCAAAGGAGTGTTTGAATCCTGAGAATTGTGCAGCCTTCAGAATGCCCGAACATTACGCAGAATACCTGAAAAATTCCGGTTTTGATATCATGAGTGTTGCCAATAATCACAGCGGTGATATGGGAGATATCGGCAGGAAATCGACCGTAAAAACTCTGGAACGGTATGAGATAAAATATGCCGGATATGTAACTTGCCCCGTAACAATTTTCCTTAAAGACGGTGTGAAATTCGGGTTTACTGCATTTGCGCCAAATACTGGAACACAAAATATTAATGATCTGTCCTCAGCAAGGAAAACAATTAAGGACCTGAAAGGAAAGTGTGATATCGTAATTGTTGCATTCCATGGCGGAGCAGAAGGTTCAGGAGCGCTCAGAGTTACAAGGAACAGGGAATATTACCTTGGAGAAGACAGGGGTAATATTTATGATTTTGCCCATGCAATGATAGATGCAGGATCTGATATCGTTTTCGGCCAGGGGCCGCATGTACCAAGGGCAATTGAGCTTTATAATGACAGAATAATTGCATACAGCCTGGGAAATTTCTGCACTTACGGCAAATTTGGCTTGAGCGGGAATTTAGGATTAGCCCCGATACTGAAAATCTACATTAACCAAAAAGGAGAGTTTCAGGGGGGCAGGATTTATCCCTTCAGGCAGATTAAAAGGGGGATTCCTGTGTTTGATGATGATTATGAAGCAGTTTCGCTGATAAAACACTTAAGTGAATCAGACTTTCCTGAATCAAAGCTTGTGATACAAAGCGACGGAAAACTTATTGCCAGATGAAGGAATTTCAGGCAATAGTCAACAAACAGCCTCAAAAATGAGCAATTCTTAACCTTGAAATTAGTTAATTTTTTGGGTATTTTGCAACTTTATTAACCGGAAAATATCCACAGAGGAGCAGTTGTGAAAAGAACTTTTCAGCCAAGCAATACTAAAAGAAAGAATAAACACGGTTTCAGGGAAAGAATGGCTACAAAGAACGGGCGCGCTGTACTGGCAAGCCGGAGAGCTAAGGGAAGAAAGAAACTTACAGTCAGCGACGAAAAGAAGTTTACAAGATAAATAATTTTTAGATTTGAATAAGATCTTTACTTTAGGACGTGATCAGGTTGTCAGAGGATTTGGGGTTTTTGAACAAATTCTTTCGAATTCAAAAAAGTTTGAATCAGGCAGTTTAACAGCTTTTTTAAATATTTCTGATAGTAAGACCGACTTTCCTGTAAAAGTCGGTTTTTTATTATCAAAAAAAAAATTAAAAAAGCAGCCCAAAGGAACCGCATAAGAAGATTATTGAGGGAATCATACAGGCTCAACAAGCTTCCGCTTCTTGATTTCATTGCCGCCGGTGATACAAAGATCAGAATTCTGTTTTCCCTTTCCTATGCTGCATACTCCGGTCATGATAAATTGAAGTTTATTCAGATAAATAAAAGTATGCCTGCTTTGCTTTCAAAAATAAAGGATAATATTCTCACTTGAAGTATCTTAACCCCAAATACATTTTCATTCTATTAATAAAAGCATACAAGCTTTTTTTATCACCTTTATTGCCATCTGCCTGCAGACACTATCCCACATGCTCACAATATGCGATCGAAGCACTTGAAAAGCACGGATTGTTTAAGGGAACATGGCTTGCAGCTATCAGGATCTTAAAGTGCAATCCCTTTTTCGAAGGGGGTTTTGATCCTGTACCCTTATCAAAGAAGAAATAAACTATAATGATAACGTTAATATAAATAATGGACAGAAACTCAATACTCGGATTTGTTTTGATAGGCATAATTCTTGTTGCCTGGCTTTATTTCCAGAGCAAAAATACTCCTCCAAAGCCTCCGGAAACTCAAAAGACCGAACAGCAGGTAAACCAGGATACCGTTAAAAAGAACATCCCGCAGACTAACATTGATACGAGTAAAAAACAGGTTGCCATTGATACCTCAAAAGTAACACAGCCGGGACTGGAAAAGTACGGAATACTCTTCAGCAAATTCGAGACCGGTGAAGACAAAATAATTATCATCGAAACCGATAAGTATCATGCCGAATTTTCAACTAAGGGCGGAGCAATAATCAAGTTTGAAGTGAAAGGATTTGTTACCTGGGATAAATACCCGGTACAGCTTTTAAAACTGGATAAAGGCGGTGAGCTTAATATATTATTTAATTCTACAGAGGGAAAGCTCATAAACACAAAGAACCTTTATTTTACATCTGACTACAAACCATGGGATAGAGTTAATCTTAAAGGGAGCAATGAGTTCAAGGTAACTTATGAATTGCCGATCGATTCAAGCGGAGCAAAGATAACTAAAACATATACCTTTAAGAACGATTCTTATATGTTCGGTATGGAAGTCGAACTTCAGAATTCAGCCCGGTTTATTTCAAACTTCGAGTACCAGCTTGCTTGGGAAAATTCTCTTAAGCTTACCGAATACAGAAGTGATGGTGAAGGAAGCCATGCCCAGGCATTTTCAGAAATGGGCGATGAGCTCGAAATTCTTGATGTCACAAAAAAGGACGAGCCGCTGAAATCCGATTTAAACGGACAAACAAAATGGGTATCTTCAAGGATAAAATATTTTACTGTGTTCCTTATACCGGAAGATAAAAAAGCTGATGGTTCTTACATTACAGGTAATTACTTTGAGCTTCCAAGCAAAGGATTTGAAAAAGACTATTCTATTGCCCTTAAGATGTCTATTAAGAATTCACGGTCAGAGAAAAGCAAGATCAATGTTTACTTAGGCCCGGTTGATTATGAGATATTGAAAAGTTATGACATGGACCTCCAGAAAACAATGAGGTTTTCTCTGGATTTCCTTGTAAGGCCAATTGCTCAGTATGCAATTTTACCATTCTTCCTGTTCATTCACAAATTTATTTCTAACTGGGGGATTGTCATCATTGTATTTTCCATTTTCATGAAATTAATTCTTACACCTTTTACAAGATACCAGATGAAATCGATGAAGAAGATGGGTGAATTGCAGCCTAAAATGGCAGCCCTGAAGGAAAAATATAAGGATGAACCCCAGAAGCAGCAGCAAATGCTGATGAAGCTTTATAAGGATGAGAAGATAAATCCTGCAGGCGGATGCCTGCCAATGCTACTCCAGCTTCCGATACTTTATGCTCTCTTCGGAGTGTTTAATTCAACAATCGAAATACGGCAGGCATATTTTGGTTTGTGGATACATGATCTATCCGTACCGGATGTGATATTGCAGCTTCCTTTCAAGATCCCTTTGTTTGGAATAGATTATTTATCCGGACTTGCTCTTTTGATGGGTATCACAATGTTCATCCAGCAGAAAATGACCGTAAAGGATCCGAAACAGATGGCGATGGTTTATATCATGCCTATCATGCTGACTTTCCTGTTTACAACTCTGCCGGCCGGACTGAATTTGTATTATTTTATGTTTAACCTGTTTTCTATAATTGAACAGTATTTTGTTCAGAAAAAAGGAAAGCAAAAAGGCGAAGAAGAAGCAGTGATTGAAAAACAAAAGCAGGTTTTGAAGTTTAAGGGTAAAAAGCAGTAAATACAATTTAAGTTCAACAAAAAAGGTGAGTTATTAGCTCACCTTTTTTTATTTTAGTGGAGATGCCGGGAGTCGAACCCGGGTCCGAAAACAAGACCATCGGGACGCCTACATTCATAGTTCACGTTTAAGTTTCACCTGCAGACCGCACCATGAACTCAGCAGTTTACAGGTTACACCTGATGTTTTCTCACCGTTTGGCTCAGGTAAACCTCGCGGCCAGCTCATCATTTTGGCGTCTTGTTGCCTTCCGGATGAGCGGCGAAGTGGCAGAAGACGAGCTGCTTATTTATTAAGCAGCTAAAGCGTAGTTATTATTGTCGTTTATATTTGACTTTCAGCCTTTTTAACGTGCTTGCTGAGAACACGGAATGCAGTCTCAAACATCTGTATTTCCGTCGAAACCAAATTCATCCCCAATTTTTAAAAGAACTTTGCTGCTGTAAAATAGAACAATCCACGGCACTAAACAATTCCATTCGGCTATTTCAGATCAAGCTCCATATACAATGTATGGGGGTTCGGATTGTCATAATAAGCTTCAATTTTAACAAATCCGCGTTCCTCGTAGATCTCAACGGCCTTTCCCATTCTTTCCTTTATGGTTTCCAGTCTCATTTTTTCATAACCAATTGCCTTTGCATCTGCAATGATTTTTTCAATGAGAGCATTTCCGATCCCCAAGCCCCTGAACTCAGGCCTGACATAAAGCCTCTTCATCTCGCACACTCCGTCTTTAAACCTGCGTAAACCGATACAGCCGGCATACTTGCCTCCGGAAACTGCAAGATATAACCTGCCATCCGGGGGAGAGTACTTCCCGGGAAGTTCTGCAAGTTCTTCGTCAAACCCCTGGAAACACAGAGAAAAATCGAGCCAGTTTGCATACTCCAGAAAAAGTGTCCTTACTTCTTCTATTTCATTTTCTGAGGTTGCTTCAATTATTTCGTACAAGATTTGATTCCTTTAATTTACATGCAAATTTAACTAACTTTGTGCCATAATGAAAATAGCAAAAGAATACCGATGGGAAATGGGTCATCGATTGCCCTTTCATAAGGGATTGTGCAGGAATATGCACGGGCATTCATACAAAATGTCGGTCGAAATAACCGGAAACCTGAACAAACACGGAATGATAATCGATTTTTTTGAACTGAATAAGATCGTTAAACCGATCATCGAAAAGTATGACCACGCTTTTTTGTGCTGGGATAATGACAAAAAAGTTAAAGATTTCCTTGTGAGGAACAAAATGAAAAGGGTACTGGTTGATTATCATTCAACAGTGGAAAATATCTGCAATGATTTTATCGAAAAGATCTCAGGCAGACTGAACAGAATAAAAGGGCATAAATTCGAAGAACTTACTGTTAAGATCTTTGAATCACCGAATGCATTTGCAGAAAAAACTAGAATTCTCGGTAAGGGGTTCATGCTTTGAAGACTCCTGATTTAAATAAAATACTTAAGATAAACGAAATTTTTTATTCCATACAGGGTGAATCAACCTATGCGGGGTTGCCATGCGTTTTTATCAGGCTTACTTATTGTAATCTGAGATGCGTTTACTGTGATACTGAGTATGCGTTTCATGAAGGTACTGATATGACAATTGGCGAGATAATAAATGAAGCTGAAAAATATGATTGCAGGCTCCTTGAGGTCACCGGCGGCGAACCTCTTGTTCAGGAAAATGTTCATGACCTGATGAGAGTTCTTTGTGATAGTGGATGTGAGGTTATGATCGAAACCGGAGGTTCTTTGCCGATCGAAAACATAGATGAACGAGTAAAGATAATCATGGACCTGAAAACTCCCTACAGCAATATGGAATTTAAAAACAGGTATGAGAATATCAAGTTCCTTAAATCCACAGATGAAGTCAAGTTTGTTATAGGTTCAAAGGAAGATTACGATTGGTCAAAGAACAAGATTCAGGAATATGATCTCTCAAATAAGGTCAGGCAGGTGCTTTTTTCACCGGTATTTGATAAGATAGAAAATATTGATCTGGCAGGCTGGATACTTGAGGACAGGTTAAATGTCAGGTTTCAGCTTCAGATGCACAAGTACATCTGGCATCCCGAAACCAGGGGAGTATAATTGAAGAGTACTGCAATAGTTTTGGTAAGCGGAGGTATGGATTCACTGGTTACTGCTGCAATAGCATCCAAAGAACATAAACTGGCTTTTCTTCATGTTAACTACGGACAGAGAACCGAGAAACGTGAACTAAAGGCTTTTAATGATATTGCGGTAGATTTTGGAGTTACACAGAAACTGGTTGTTGATATCACGTATCTTTCTCAAATTGGCGGGTCATCTCTCACTGATAAAAGTATTGAAGTTGATAATGCAGACCTCAATTTTGAAGGCATTCCGGCTTCATACGTGCCTTTCAGGAATGCGAATATGCTTTCAATTGCAGTCAGCTGGGCAGAGATAATAGGGGCAGAAAAGATATATATTGGTGCTGTTGAAGAGGATTCAAGCGGCTACCCTGACTGCCGAAAGGTGTTTTATGATGCATTTAATAAGACAATTGAGCTTGGTACAAAGCCAAATACCAATATACGGATAGAAACACCGATAATTGATATGAAAAAGCATGAGATAATAAAATTGGGTGCAGAACTGAACGTGCCGTTTGAATTATCCTGGTCCTGCTATAAAAATGAAGATATTGCCTGCGGTGAATGTGATTCCTGTGCTCTAAGGCTCAGGGGATTCCAATTGGCAGGAATTGATGACCCAATTGTTTATACAAAAAGACCTATTTTCTGAATTCTAAAAGTAGAATTTTTTAACATTAAATAAAACTAATAACATGATTAAATTAAAGAAGCTTAACTTTCTTTTTCTAAACGTATTTTTAGCTGTATTATTAATTACATTTATTGCCTCCGGATGCGGTAAAAAAACTGATTCAACAAAAACAGGAGATAATAAAGAGTCTTCAACTGATGAAAAGAGCTCAGGTGAAGTTTCAGCAGATTCACCGATACATGTAAAAATGAACATAAGCGGAACAATGAACGGAACCGTGGATGCATATTACCATAATAAGAAGTCAAAATCTACAAGCCAGATGGAAATATCAGGCAGGAAAATCAGCGCTTCTATGTATTTTGACGGAGGTGAATATGTTTATATGGTTAGCGATGCTGCCGGAATGATTACCGGAATGAAATACAAACGCGATGAATATGCTAAGTCCAAGAAAGAAGGTGAATTTGACGCCTTAACCTTTAAGGATCAGCTTAAAAACATGGATAAAATAGGTGAAGAGGTAATTTTAGGAAAGAAATGCGATATATATAAGTCAAAAGACGGAAAATTTCAATTCAGCATATACAAGGAGATGGTTCCACTTAAATTCAGCTCGGGAGAAGGAAAAATGGTAATGGAAGCCAAAGAATTTGAAACGGATGCGAAATTTTCAGATGACATTTTCACTGCTCCAACTGATGTAAAATATTCAGATGCCACAGAAATGATGAAAGATATGAAAAACATGAACGATAAAATGAAAGACCTTGATAAAGGGACCAAACAAATGGAAGATGTTTTGAAAAAATACGCAAAGTAATTTCCGCTTTTATTTATTTCAATAAGCAAAAAAGCCGGCTATTATATTACCGGCTTTTTTCATATCTATAAATTCAATGAATCTGAAGGAAAAGACTCACTTCATCTTGACATTTGCGTTTCTTTCGGCTCCAACAGAAGCGAACTTTATTTTCACATCAAGGAATTTCGCAATGAATTCAAGGTAATTTCTGCATTCTTTGGGTAATTTGGAATATGTTCTGATCTCAGAAATATCTTCAATCCACCCCGGAAATGACCTGTATACAGGTTTCACTCTTGCCAGTTCCCTGTAACCGCACCCGGCATAATTAATTTTCCTGCCGCCCAGCATATAAGCTGTGCAGACTTTTATATCTATCAAACCGCTCAGTATATCCAGCTTAGTAATTACGATCTCAGAAACATTATTGATCTTGCATGAGAACCTAAGCGCTTCGAGGTCCAGCCAGCCCATCCTTCTTGGCCTTCCTGTTGTAGTGCCATATTCACCTCCGCGCTCCCTGAGTGCAACTGCAAGCCTTCCTGTGATCTCAGTAGGCAATGGCCCTTCTCCAACCCTTGACGTGAATGCCTTGACAACACCAATAACAGAATCCAGTGATTTAAAAGGCAATCCGGAACCGGTATTAATTCCGCCTACAATAGTATTCGAAGCAGTTGTATATGGATAAGGTGACCAATCCAGATCGAGCATTATGCCATGCGCCCCTTCAAATAATATTTTCTTTTTCCGCCGTACGGCATCATTTAAGACTTCAAAACAGTCCTTAATATAAGGAAGGATTCTTGTTCTGAGCTTTTTCAGTCTTAAGAGAGATTTAGAAATATTTACAGGTGGAACACCAAATGTTTTTAAAATTTTATTTTTGATCTTTGCCTGGAATTCAAATTTTGAACAGAAATCCTTCCAGTCAATAAGGTCGTAAACCCTGATGCCGTTATAACTGACTTTATCTGAATAAGTAGGCCCGATACCTACTTTAGTTGTTCCAAGTTTCTTTTTACCGCGTGCATTTTCATAAGCTGCATCAAGCTTTTTGTGATAGGGAAGTATAAGGTGGCATCTTGGTGAAATTATCAGTTTTTTACTTAAATTTATACCTTCTTTTATTAGAGTGTCCATTTCAGCAACCAGTACTTCAGGGTCAAGTATTACTCCGTTTGCAATGACAGCTGTTGTATTTTTGTGAAAGATGCCGGAAGGGATCAAATGGAAAAAGAATTTTTTTGTGCCGACAACTACTGTATGACCGGCATTATTTCCTCCGTGATATCTTACAACATAATCTGCGTTACCAGCCAGAAGGTCAACTATCTTCCCTTTGCCCTCATCACCCCACTGTAATCCTATTACTGAAACTGCAGGCATAAAATTCTCAAATTGTTATTTTTTTATCCGAAGTGAACCCCGGGACGTAATCTGTTAAGGACTGCGTCGCGGGGGATTAAAATTAAGCTTTGTTTACCTGCAATTTTGCGGCTGATCTTAATTTTCCTGCTTTTTGCCTGGACTTAATATCAACTACAAAAGCGCTTGCAACATAAATTGATGAGTATGTTCCTGTTATAACACCCACAGTAAATGTGAATGCAAAAGTTCTGTTTACTTCACCGCCAAATAAAAGCAGTATAAATACCGTCAGAAATACTGTACCGCTTGTAATGATAGTTCTGCTAAGAGTTGTATTTATACTTCTGTTCATAACTGTCAGGATTTCTTCACTCTTGTATAGTTTTATGTTTTCCCTGATCCTGTCAAATACAATAACTGTATCATTTACCGAAAAACCAATAAGTGTCAAAAATGCCGCAACCATTCCCTGGTTAAGCTCCAGGTTAAGGTTCGGGAAAATTACATGGAATATTGCGATCATTCCGAGTGTTATCAGAACATCATGAAACAGGCCCAGAACAGCCCCTAAAGCGTAAATAAATTCAAATCTGAATGCAAGGTAGATCAAGATTGCAATGAGTGAAAACACTGTAGCGTAAATTGCTGAAATTCTAAGTTCCTTACCAATTTTGGGACCTACTTTATCAGTTCTGAGCACTTCAAAATTATTGTTTGAAATATTCTTGGTAAGTGTTTCTTTTATCTTATCGATTACAACTGTTCCTTCGCCCTGTTCTACTGTTCTTATCAAAATATCTTTCTCATTTCCCATGGTTTTTATTTCAGCACCTGTTATGCCGGCATTATCCATAGCATTTCTCACCTGGTCAATCGGGATTTCATTCTGAAAGCGCACCAATATCTCTGTTCCTCCTGCAAAATCAATACCCAGCGTTATTCCTTTTGTAAAGAAAACTCCGAGCCCTATGCTGATCAAAACAGCAGATACCACATAAAAAGTATATCTCTTGCCTAAAAAATCTATATGTAAATTATGGAAAAATTTCATTTTCTAAGAATTATTTTTAAATTATCCAAAATTGATTTGTGTTTTGCCCTTTTCGGTCATTATATCAAACAAAATTCGCGTCAGTACTATTGCAGTAAACAAGTTTACAATCAGACCAATTATCAGTGTAAGTGCAAAACCCTGAATGGGGCCTGTGCCAAACTGGTAAAGAATTACTGCCGTGATAATTGATGTTACGTGAGTATCCATAATAGCGGAAAATGCTTTTTTGTATCCCAATTCAATTGCAGTTCTAAGCGGCTTCCCGCCGGTTAACTCTTCACGAATTCTCTCGTATATAAGCACGTTGGAATCAACGGCCATACCGATAGTCAATATCAGAGCCGCAATACCGGGAAGCGTTAAAGTGGCATGAAAACTTGCCATGACCCCAAGAACAAACACCATATTAAACACAAGCGCCAGATCTGCAACCATTCCGGCAAAATGATAATACATCATCATGAAAAGTGCTACAAGCAGCAGTGCTATCAGCGAAGAATACAATCCTTTCTGGATAGAGTCTTCACCAAGTGATGGTCCTACAGTTCGTTCTTCAATAATTTTCAAAGGAGCAGGCAAAGCACCTGCTTTAAGAACGATCTCAAGAAGTTTTGCTTCCTGAATATTTGCCATTCCTTCGATCTGTGAATTTCCGCCTGTGATCTTATTCCTGACAACTGGTGCAGAATAAACAACATTATCCAGTACTATCGCGATCTGCTTATTTATGTTAGCTCCGGTAATTCTTGCCCAGTCTGCAGCACCATCACTGTTCATTTCCATATATACGACTGCGGAGTTACTGGTAGGGTCAATGTTTGACCTTGCATTTACAACAACACCGCCTGTTAATTCCGGATCTCTTTTGAGTATATAAAACTGGTAAATTTTTTCTCCGGCATCAACAAAACTGGATTTATTGCTGAGTGCAAAACTTACATCAGTTGGAATCAGATCCTTTATCTCTTTTCTCTCAAGAATTCTGATCACACTCTGCTTGTCTGTTTCACGGACAAACCATGCAACCGTACCATCCTGGAACTGCTGCGGGCGGACAAGATAGAACCATGGGTTCTTTATTTTAAATTCTTCTTCACTCAGTTGTTTGTTTGTATCAAGAGGGTTCCCGTTTGAATCAGTAAGCCCGGAAATGTTTGTATCGGTAACTTTTCCGGAATCTTTCTTTGTTGGTCCTTTTTTTGAAGTATCTTTCTTTGAAATATCTTTATTTACAGTGCTGTCTTTTTTATTTGTTATTGAAGTCGAATCCTTCTTTATGTTTGTTTTAGTAACATTGGTTGTATCTTTTTTCTTCAGGGAATCGTTTTTGGCAACGATCTTAAGAGAATCAGATTTCATTAATGAATCAAGGTTACCGCCGGCAAGATAAGTATTAATTTTTTCCATCACTTTTACAGCGATCTGCGGGTCAATAACAAGCTTGAACTCAAGAAGGGCAGTACCCTGAAGAAGTTTCCTTACATCCTGAACATTGCTTACTCCCGGTAATTCTACAACAAGGCGGCTTGCTCCTTTTTTCTGAATAACCGGCTCAGATACGCCATACTGGTCAATTCTGTTCCTGACAACCTGAATAGCCCTGTCAATGGCATTTTCAACTTCTGTTTTCAGGTCTTTCTTTATCTTTGAATCATCATCCCTTATCTCGCCATAATAAGCTTTCAGTGAAAGTCCTCTTTCTGTCAGTTTTGCAGTTACCACATCCACAAAATCATCATCGGAATTCTTTGTCTGTTCGCCTGCGTCGATCAAGACCTGCGTAAGTATCTCATCCTGTTTTTTTGCCAGGTCGGTCAGCAATTTGGCAATATCGACCTCCATAATTACATACATGCCGCCCTGCAGATCCAATCCAAGCTTAATTCTGTTTTCGCGTGCTTTTATAACATCATTGCCGTTTTTATCGAAAAATGCGGCACTATCCTGTTGATTGCTAAGCTTAAGTATTTCCTCATTGAACTGATGATCCTTATATGTAGGGTACAGGAAATAAAAAGAAAGAGCTAAAAATAGCAAAGATATGATTATTCTGAACCTGTTTTTCTTCAAGCTGATCCTCTGTAATTTTTGGTGAGTTTAGGAAAATAACTAAGAAACAAATATAGTTTTAAAGTCTTTAATAATCAATGAAAAATAGCGGTTAGAGGGGGAGTTTACGGGTTATTCGCTATCAAAATCCATTTTGAATTTGGGTGAGCGAGGGGATTCGAACCCCCGACCCTCAGAGCCACAATCTGATGTTCTAACCAACTGAACTACGCTCACCATGAAACAGTGCGCCCATCAGGAATCGAACCTGAAACCTACAGCTTAGAAGGCTGTCGCTCTATCCGATTGAGCTATGGGCGCAAAAAGAACAGTAAAAAATCAAACCTGAAACCTATCCCAAAAAGCGGGATTTCATCAGTTATGAGGGCAAAAATATCAATTTTAGCCTACTAATATAACAAAGCATTAAATTAAATGAAATATAATTAATATTTCGCTATTTATACTTGATTTTCAAGTAAAGGATAATGGACATAAAAACAATTGAAGCGGTATTTGCTGCAATTATTGGAACACTTCCTATCAATATTCCATATATCAGCCATGTGATCAAACCGATTTCAAGCATGAATATAGTAGGTAAAGAAAGATCTTTAGTATGTTTTGTCCTTATTGCCTTTAATGACTGCGGCAGATAGGCAAAAGTTGTCAGAAAAGCTGCCAGTAAACCCAAAACTAAGGTGAATGTTTCCAAATTATTGTATTTGAAGTCTGATATTCAGGCCGGCTTCATTGGAAGTCCTGGTAGTAATGATCAGGTTATTACCCGTTGGCTCAATTTTGGTATATTTATAAAACAACTGAAGCGTTACACTTCTGGATAAATTATACTGAATAGAAGGATTGAGGATTGTTGAAGTTGATCCGTTCTGGGCATTTTGATCCCATATGCCGGATTGGTATGAATATACAACCGGGTCATTTTTTGTTTTAGTATAAGAAAATGAAATAGTGAGGTTATTTTCCAGTGATAGCCCGAAAATAGGGAGGTTGAAACCTGATTTTGTATAACTTGCGTTTATTGAAACATCGTTGGTTGCAGTATTTGTAAGTTTAGCGTTGTTAGGCTCCATATTCAGGTTATCTGTTTTGCTCAATTTAAAGGAAGCAGTAAAAGTTCCTTCAGAGATAGGCTTGAAATTAAAATTAATTCCGATCAGCGGAGTAAATCCGGATGTCAATGCCTGGCCTGTTACATATTCCGGATTAATTCCGTCATTCCTCAGTAATTTTTTGTATTCGGCAGAATAACCGCTTTCAAGTGTAATTGACTGGGCAATTTGAGAAAACATTTCAAATTTTTCTATACCTGTAAGAGAAAGAGTCCAGCCCGGAAACGGAAAAGATACAATATTGCTTTCAAATGCATCTGAAATTTCTTTTGCCTGAGTTTCTATTGAGGTCGGCAAAGGCAGGTCATTAGTAATGTTACTTGATGAAATAAAAAAGCTGGGCCTTGTAATTGTCCTGTTTGAAATGCTGTTTATCGGATTACCGGTGCTGCCGATCGAATCTGTATTATATGTTAATGTATTTAATGATCCGATACCGGTTTTGTATGTAAAGTTAATTTTCAGGTTATTCGGGAAGATCGGGTTTATAAATGTATTTAATGTAATTGTGTTGGTTAAATTCATCCCGTCTGTGATTTGCAGCAGGGGAACCCTTTTACCCGGATCCGTTTCCCAGCCCATCTGATAAAGCCTGGAAGGCCCGAGGTTTTCCTTTGAATCTAACCGCATCCAGAAGTTACCGAATCCCGGCCTTCCCTGAACTGCAGAGTTTGAGTTCAGTTTTGTCTGTGCAAAAGTCAAACTTACCTGGTCAGGTATAAAAGTACCCAGTAATTTTAATAGCTGCCCTAAGCTCTGTTTATCATCCTGGTAGCCTTTTCCGGGAAGTGAACCGCCCATTATTTTATCACCGGGCTTGAATATTTTGAAAACTTCGTTTAACTTCAAAAAAGCGGTAGCCTGCAGATCAGTGCTGTAACCAACGGTGCTGCCAAGATTGCTTGCATACTGGGAAGTTCTCCATCCGTAGTTTACCCTGTAAGAGGATGTCAGGTCAACGAAAGTCCTCACCCCCGGAATATTGAATTTAGGATTTATTGATACTGTCTGAGTGTAATCAAGGTCCTTTCCCCAGTTGATCAAGCCGTCGTTGAAGAATATATCATCCAGAATTTCGGATTCACTCCGCTGAGTCCTTGCAGAATCATTTGTAGTTTCAAGATATGTCAGATCGCTTCCGGACCTGAATGCATAGTCACCGGTTATATCAACTATCCAGTTTTCGATAAATTTCCAGTTCAAATTGAAGCCGCGAATAGCATCAAACTGTCTTGATGTAGGGCTTGGATTAAACTGAGTACGGAGTTTCTCATCGCCTCTTCTCCGGTTGAAATTAGCCGTGAGTGCAATATTATCTGTGAAAAGGGGAGCAAGAGGCATGAATGGGAAGAAGAAATACATTTTAGCTTCCTTAAATTCATCACCAAACGGAAGGAATCTTCCTATATTCAGGTGCAGGGATTTCATCAGATCAACTTCAGAGGCCAATCCGATATTCCCGTTCATATCCCAGGCGTATTTGCTTTCTAATGTAGGGGTTCTTTCAGTATAATTATTTTTTACAAAATTAAACTCCAGTTTGTTGATAAATTGTTTTACAAAGAAATTTTCTCCGGGAAATGTGAACTTCATTCCGGTAATTGAAAACCTGTTGGCAATCCTCAATGTCTGGGATGCAGATCTCAGTTTGTTGGAAAAATATTCTGCAAGTTCTGTACTGCCTGTTTCTCCGAGAACTTTTGCATATTCATTGTTAACTGCAGTTTCAATATAAATATCGGTGCTTGGAAGGTATTCCGGTTTATCAAGAACTTCCATATGTGAAAAAGAGATCGGGATAGTGAAGAAATCCTTGAACTTTACAGATACATATTTAGAAAGAAGCGCGTTTATTATCTTATGTGCATTGATCTGCCCGGAAAACTCCCAGCTATTGGCAAGGTTTAGAGTTCCAAACCTGTTTTCGAGAGAATGGAAATTAGGGTCTGTTTTATTATATGTGAAATTCAGCGTTGCAAAATCAGCGATCTTAAGGCCGGTGCTCACTGTGAATGCATAACCGCTGGCATTGTTGGTCTTCAAAACTCTCATTTCATCGAACCATACGTTGCCGGTGAGCGCTTTAGTGATTATTGGATCACTGTTAGTATTTTCATAACCCATAGTAATTTGAGTAATATTCCTGATAGATGGGCTGCCTATGACCCCGTATTTTGCACCCGGGGGACCGTTAATGACAGGCGCATAGACAACTTGCCCGAAATTAGTGCTGTCCTGACGCTGTTTAACAGAAGCCAGGTCACTCAAATTTATTACCACTTCATTCCGCGGATCCCAGGGCGTACCCGGCCTCCTGTCCGGATGAATGGGGGCTTTATATTCATAGTAATTTAAAGTATCATTACCCAGCCGGATAATAACTTCTGCATCATGAATATCCGTATTTGTATAGGAAAAAGATGTATCACCGTTTACAAATACCTTCAGTACTTTATAATTTATCAGGTCAGCCGGGCGTGTAGTGAATGATTTAAATATAAACTTTTTCTGCCCGGGAAGAAGGTTACTTACAGCAAGAGAAATTGACTGTTCATTTGAAAGCACATTCTGATCAACCTGAGACTGGTCTTTTTGCC
The DNA here is from genome assembly GCA_025451455.1 of Ignavibacteria bacterium. Classification (GTDB taxonomy): domain Bacteria; phylum Bacteroidota; class Ignavibacteria; order Tepidaquicellales; family OLB5; genus OLB5. The sequence continues at coordinate 5,678 of JANWKI010000162.1, read as the reverse complement.
TTAAAATATCTCCGGGTACAGGCGGCTGATATACATTGGAGTTGTCTTCAATATTTACAACAGCAATAGTGTATGTAGTATCATTCTTATTTGATTTTACCCACTGGTTGCCTACAAGATTAAAATCAACAATTTTTATCTGTGTTTCCTCTTCAAACCCTTTGAACCAAACTCTGGCATACTGAACATTTGTAAAGGTTGCATTATCGCCAACTTTCTCCCTCCACCGTTCAAGCGGAATAAGGAACTGGTACCACCCTGCATTTCCCCCTCCTGCAATAAAAGGGTGATTTTTAATTGAGCTTGAATCAAGCGGTATAACATACTCGAAATAGTTATTTGATGTTTCAAGGTTCCCGTTATTGTTAAGGTCTTCTGTATCAATTCTCTTTGCTTCAGTAAGATTTGTAGCATTCTGTTCAGTTCCGTTAAAAGAGGTGTAATTAGTGCTTCCCTGCTGCCATCCGTAATTATCCCGGCTTGGGTCACCCCTTGAATCGGTGACCAGCTCAGGAAAATTCAATAGTTCAACTGCATTCGGCTGACCGTCGATACCATTATCTTCATCAGCGTCAAGCTGTCCGCTTCCGTTCCTGTCTTCAGTATGATAGTTGATATTCGGATCAGTATTGTTAAGAGGCATCCGTTTTGTTGTAATGATCCTTTCGGACATTGCCCCCAGGTCCAGTATCATTTTTGCCGAATCACTCGTAAGCGGGCGGCCTCCGTTTATCTGCATCCATATTTCGACATAGTTAATATTTTCGTCAAGCAAATTAGTCTGGGAAGTATTAAGGAATTTGAAAACACCGTTCCATTTATCTGAGGAAGGACCCTCATTTTCAAAATCAGATTGCGTCTCATATGTGTATTGGCCAACAGAATCAGGTTTTATATCAAGCACGAAAGGAGTTAGTGACTGATTCTGGTTGCTTGAAACGCTCCTGAAAGGATAAACTTCAAGAACGGGAACATTATTTAACAAATTATACCAGTTCAGCCTTGACCGTTTACGGTTCATAAGGCTGTCTCTTGTAATTTCATTGAAAGTTCCGGGTACAAGTATCGGATCATACGGAACTGAAGATAGTGTCCATGAAAGAGGGTTAAGCCCCAAAGGAACTATCTTCTTTACTCCTTCAAAATCATCAATGTAAGCTATAGCCTCACCGTTATCGCTTGGTATCCTGCTTTTCAGAGTATTGGGGTCCGGGAGCATGAACGCTATTTCTCCCTTAAAATTCAGTATCGATTCCTCTTTTGTACTGTATCCCGGTATCTTGTTTATCAGTTTTGTCAGGAAGCCTGTCTTAACATCTGTGGAAGCATCAAAACCAATGATTGTGTTGTTTGTTGGCTCTTCACCAATTCTTATCTTGTCATTTAAAGTCTGCTGCTTCAGGTTAATAAGTGTAAATCCAAGATAACTTGTCTTATTGAACTGCATTTCAGCCCTTACTCCCAATAATGTTTTTGAAGCAAGCTGAAACAGGTCATTGGTTTCATAAGTGATCTTAAGGTTAGAGCCGGCAACAAGTGCGGATGCATTAATAATAAGAAGCTCACCAAGGGCGTAATCAATCGTATAGTCAACTCCTGCAACAAGCTCGACCGATCCGTTGAATACTTTCACGCTTGATTCCACAAGGTTGAATCCAAGGCTGTAGCGTGAAGATGCATCGCCTTTAGCTACTCCTTTCAATACATATTTTAATTCTCCGAAATCCCTGGCTGTGGATTTGGTTGAGGTATAAATTGTATCATTCCTGCCTATATATTCATCAGAAACACCCTTTTGTCTCAGAACCTCAGAGAAAGGCCTGATATAAGGTATTATTACATTACCATTGACAAGATCAATCGTATTATTCACAAAAAAATCAAAATATCCGTCACCATCCGGAATATTTTCAGAAGCGTTTCCGTTTGCCCTGTGATCCAGACCGATCAAATTCATGTAAGATTTGTTTTGTGCAAGCCCTTCGCCGTCATAGCTTGGGTTTGGCGGCTGACCCGGTTTGTTGTAAAGTACACTAAATGTTAGATTTGAAGGATCGTTCTTAATATTTCTCACACCAAGATGATAAATATTCTTCAGCAGCCTTTTCCATAATCTTTCATACCCGGGCTGCTGGTTCTCGTAACGCAAAAGTCTCAGTGTCAGTCTGTCGGCTGAACCAACGTTTCTGACAAAATCACCATACTGTTTCACAACTCCGGAACTATCTACAGTGTATGCAACAGCGATTGCATCTTTGCCCATTGCCTGAAGATTTCCGTTCAATGTTATGTAACCTGCATACCTGTTGAGCGTATATTCAGAAGCATCAAGCTTAACAAAATTGCTTCTTAATGTATGCCCCAAAACTGCAGTGATCGAATCATTTATTACCGGGTATCCGATAGCGGGCCTTTCGTCAAGTGTATCAACACCAAATACAGCTCTCTTATTAGGATTATTAACTTCCGCATATACCCATACTTCAATTTCGGTAATATCAATAGAAGTAATACCGGTTGCATAATAATTGGCGAAGATAGTAGCGTATGTTTCATCAAGCAGGTAATTTGTTTCAGCGTAATCCCATATCGGGATCTCAAAAGGCGTTTCAACGGAGCCGCCGGTAATATTTACTTCCTTTTTTTCGCTTTTCTTCTGTGATGCAATAGTTGTTAGTGAAAGGGGACCAAGCTTGAACTGAGCTTTTACGCCGAACAAAGACTGTGTGCTTCCGATCAAGTTCGATCTTGTTTCGAGTGATACATTACCTGCTTCAATACTCTGGATAACTTCATCTGGATAGCCTTTGTATTTCAGTTTCAGCTGGTTCTCAAACTCAAACGTGCGCTGTGAATTCCAGTCAGCATCTACCGTCAGTTTATCGCCTACAGTACCTTTTGTTGTAACCTGTACTTCCTGTTTAAAATTAATATTGTTCTGGTCCTGGGACTCAGAAAGAATTGTCTGCAGGTCATTTGTACTGCGCTGGTAGGAAGCAGTAATATCTATAGTTCCGTTTATCTTTAAGTTAATTGTTGGAGGGCCGAATATGGTTTCTGTTGCAAAGGGCAGGGGAATAGTAATTTCCGTGATGTTCTTAAACAGCTTAGTAAGATCGTCTTCCTGTTCTATCTGGTAAAAATCAGCTATGATCTTGTAGAATTGGTTCTGGTTTGCCAGGTGGCTTCTGATTTCTATATATTTTGCTAGAGGGATTACCCTGGGGACTTTATACTCCTGGCCGTCAAATGATTCAGTAATAACTACATTACTGAGAGAGTCAAAAGTAATCTTGTAATCAATTCTACCGGAACCATATAGGATAAGCGGTGACCTGTATTCACCTAAAGATGGTATAGGTTCGTCTTTTCTTTCATACTTAAAGTTATTTACACGGGCAGTGGAATCAACCGGGCCGATTACTCTGTTAGTATCCTGAATAAGCGAAGTATCCAGAAAGGATAAGGATGTGTCAATAACCCCTCCATGGAATTTGCTTCTGTCTCTTCCTTGTGCAAAGGTCTCATTGCCGGAGCAAAGCAGTATCAGTAGTAAAACTGAACTAAAAAGAAGTTTTGCGTAATTGGTTTTATTTATTAACAATAATGATAATTTGATTAAAAACCGTAATTACAACTTCATAGGCATTTTTTTAGTTTTAAATTAAGCAATTTTAAAGCGTATTCTCAATTAATGCAATACCAAAATTTTATTAATTTTATGAAGAAAAAACTGCCCAAATTTACTGTTTCCTTGTTTGTTTTTCTTAAAAATGCTATTTTTATAAGATAGATTCTTAAAACAATGAATTCAGCATAAGGAGCCACGACTTCGAACCGGAAATTACGCTTGAAATACAAAGTACAAACGGTAATCCGCATTATAACGGCAAATTAAGCGGTAAGGTTCTGGTATTGAACCAGAACTATGAAGCTATGAGCATTTGCAATGTACAAAGAGCTGTTGTCCTCCTGTTCCTTGGCAAGGCTGAACTGATCTCCCACAAAGAAACACGAAAAGTCCGTTCAGTAAGATCTGCGCTCCCTTTCCCTACAATTGTAAGGCTTAGAGTATATATTAAGGTACCTTACAAAAAAATAGTACTTTCAAGAAAGAACATATTGAGGCGTGACGGGCACAAATGCCAGTACTGCCAGAGAGGTGACATGCCGCTTACTATCGACCACATAGTCCCGAAATCAAAAGGCGGGGACGATACCTGGGAAAATCTGGTTGCTGCATGCGTAAAGTGCAACAACAAAAAAGGGGACCGCTCGCCTGAAGAGTCAAGAATGCCTCTTTTCAAAAAACCCAACAGGCCATCACACATAACTTTCATGAAGCATTTTGTCGGCAGGGTTGATGAAGACTGGAAGCCGTATTTGTATATGAATTAATATCGTCATCCTTCGACTACCCTCTGTATGACAAGTGAAACCGATTGTCGCGAAATTATTGTCACCCTGAGCGGAGTCGAAGGGTGAATAGCTATAAGATATTAATGAAATCGTACTTTGTGTACATATTAAAATGCAGAGACAACAGTTACTACACCGGTATTACAAATGATCCAAATAAAAGGATATGGGAACATAACGAGGGCTTAATAAAAAATTCTTACACACATTCACGAAGACCTGTCACTTTAGTTTACTCCAATGAATTTAATAAAGTTTATGATGCAATTTCTGCAGAAAAACAGATCAAAGGCTGGAAGAGGAAGAAAAAGGAAGCTTTAATTAATCGTGATTTTGACTTAATTCACGAATTAGCAAAATGCAAAAATAAAACATCGTATCTTTTAAAATAACTTGCCCTTCGACTCCGCTCAGGGCGACAGTGTTTGGTAGGTCATTCAGCTTAACTTGTCATCCTGTGCGAAGTCGAATGATGACATCACTTTTGCCCTTCGACTCTGCTCAGGGCGGGACAGTGTTTGAATGTCTTTCAACTTAATTTGTCACCCTGAGCGGAGTCGAAGGGTGACATCATGTGAAACTAAATCTTTAATAATATAAAAACTATAATCTCAATGCTCGAATACAAATTATATATCAACGGCCAGTTCAAAGATGCTTCTGATAACGGCACGATGGATGCAGTCAATCCTTACGATAGAAGCGTGTTTGCAAAACTTGCAAAAGCAACCGTAACCGATACAAAATCTGCGATACAGGCTGCAAGAAATGCTTTCGATAGCGGAGTGTGGTCAGATAAACCCCGTGAAGAACGCAGCCGGGTAATTAAACAGATAGCCGATAAGATAAAAGAGTACTATGTTATTCTGCAGGAGCTTGAGATAAAAGAATCAGGCTCTACGTTCAAGAAATCCAAAGACGATATGTTCTTAACATGCCGTGCAGCATTAACTTTTTCTAAATTGGCATTAACCGATCTTTCCGAAACACTCGATATATCCAAAGAAGGTGTCAGCAAAAATATTTTAGTGCATGATCCTGTCGGAGTTGTATCGGCTATTATTCCGTGGAACTTTCCCCTGCAGATGGCAATGTGGAAAATTGCTCCCGTGCTCGCTGCCGGATGTACAATTGTTCTCAAGCCGGCGCCTGAAACTTCAGTCTCAGCGCTTGAGCTTGCAAAAATTATTGATTCTACAGATCTCCCCAAAGGTGTAGTAAATATTATTACAGGTGATGCAGAAGCAGGCGAAGAGATG
>JANWKI010000161.1 GCA_025451455.1 Ignavibacteria bacterium | reverse complement strand
TGGAAGAAAAGATACTCTCACCGGATGAGCTTTTTGAGCCCGAGCTCCCAACGAAGGATATTATCACTCTTGCACACTCCGGGGTATATTATGATTCATTTGCCGGTGGTACTATTGACCCGAATATAATACGCAGGATCGGCTTGCCGTGGTCAAAAGAATTATTCATGAGGTCGCTTGCCTCAGTTGGCGGAGCGATCAGTTCTGCAAAAGCAGCGCTCGAGGATGGTATTGGCGGCAATCTTGCAGGCGGCACGCATCATGCATTCCGCGATCATGGCGAAGGATACTGCGTGTTCAATGATTTTGCCGTTGTTATACTTCACCTGATAAAATCCGGCATGATACACCGCGCAGCTATTGTTGATCTTGACGTGCATCAGGGCAACGGTAACTCGGCAATACTCGGCTCAAACCCCGATGTGTTTATTTTCAGCATGCACGGAAGGAAGAATTACCCGTTCACCAAGGTACCCTCGACTATTGATATCGAACTTGACGACAATACAGAAGATGAAGAATATTTATCCTTACTTAAAGAAAATTTACCTGCTATTTTTGTGATGAAGCCGGATATTGTTCTCTACCAGGCAGGAGTTGATCCTCTAAAGGAAGATTCGCTAGGCAGGCTTTCGCTTACAAATGCGGGTTTGATGGAGCGCGACAGAATAGTGTTTGGTGAATGCAGATCAAAAGGTGTGCCGGTATCACTCGGGCTCGGCGGGGGGTATTCAAAACCAATTGAGCACACGATCAATGCATATACGGGAACTTACAGGGCTGCGAAAGAAATTTTCGGTCAATAAATAATTTTGGGAAAGAAAAAACAGATACAATCAAGCAGGTTCGGGGTTTACGCAGTATTAAAGTATAAGAATAAATTTATACTTATTAAAAAAGGAAAGGGTCCTTTTAAGGGCAGGTGGGATCTTCCGGGCGGGAAGACCGATTTCGGCGAATCACCCGAAGAAACCCTGAACCGTGAGGTCATGGAAGAAACGGGTTTGAAGATCCGAAGCTCACGGCTGGAAGATGTTTTAGCTTATACACATGAATCAAAAAAGGAAACCTTCCACCATACCGGGGTGATATTTGAGTGCGAGGCAAAGGATATTAAACAACTGAACCGTGAGCCCGACGGAAATGATTCTTTCGGCGCAGAAGTGTTCAGTAAAAGAGAATTAAAGTTTATGAAATTAACACCTCTGGCAAAGAAATCGCTGAAGAAAAAGATATAATGGCAAAAGCAAAAAAAATACCGTACCTGAATCCAAACCAGCCGCTGGATGTTTCTCTGCAGAAAATTCTTAGAACAAGGTTCGGTGAAATGATTTCATTTGAACAGGGCACAATTGACGGCAGCGATATCGAAGCGCTTCATGATATGCGTGTAGCCTCAAGGCGTGTGCAGGCAGTGCTTAAAATTTTCCGGGCTGCTTTCCCCAGGAAAAAATTTAAAAAAGAATATATTGAAATAAGGAGCCTCATCAGGGCACTTGGCGAAGTGCGTGATTTTGATGTACTTATAGATAAAATGGAAGCCTTTCGCAAAACACAAAATTCACCTGATCCCCGTGCAATGGACATGCTTATCATACGGAAAAAATTCGAGCGGCAGGAAAAGAGAAAGATACTCATTCAGCAAATAAATGGTATGAACAAAGCCGGCTACAAAGAACACTTTTACCGCTTCTTAACGGAGTTCCTGTGAAGAGAATTTACCCGCTGAATAATGGAGAATCATTTAAAGAAAACATTCGCATAGTTCTTCCCGTAATTTTCGATGATTTTTTCGCTCTCAAAGAAATTGTTACATTATACCCGCTCAGAAAGAATATGCTTCACGATATGCGAAAAGCTGGCAAGCCTTTGAGATATGCGATGGAGCTGGGTGAGTACTGCTTTGGTGCGGAGTTCTCCAAACAACTGGATGAAGTAAAAAAGGTTGTAGAACTGCTTGGCGAAATTCATGATGCCGATGTGATCATTCCCGATGTTAACCGCTATGTGAAAGAGATACGGCTCTTTAACAGTGCAATACCCGAAACAGGGCAAAGGCTTTCTACAAAAACTCTGCGTGAGTATACGGCTGCAATGCGGAACCAAAGAAAAGAAATGTATGGTGAATTATGCAGTATGCTGAATATGTGGGAGAAAAATAATTTCCGTGCTAAACTTATAAAGGCAATGGAATTTAATGGACTGAAGTCCCCCTTGAAAAGGGGGATTTAGGGGGATTGAGAATTCAGAATTTTCGAAAGTGAATAATGTAATAGTTTTAGTGTGCACAAATATGTTAATTTAAAATTATGGATAGCTTAATATTAAAGAAAGTATATATTTTCTCCGGACTTGATGAAGAAGAGCTTGAGCGTCTTCAGAAGATCTGCCGTGTAAAGACATTCAACAAGGGTGATATAATATTTTTCGATACGGAGCCTTACCTTGGGTTTTATATTACGGTAACGGGTCTGGTTAAGATATATAAAATATCAAAGGACGGGCGGGAGCATATTCTGCATTTGATAAATCCAACGAACACATTTGCGGAAGTACCGCTGTTTGAAAATTTCGGAGAAATTCACGAGGACTCCTTCCGTTATCCTGCTAATGCAATGGCGCTCGAAGATGAAACGCGTGTTGTGCTTATACCTGCCCGGCAATTCACAGAACTGCTGGAAAATGATTCAAAGATATGCATAAAGATGTTATCCGGATTTGCCAAGCGGCTCCGTCATCTGAATCACCACATAGAAGAGCTTACTCTTAAGGATGTTACAAAACGCGTTTCCGGATTCATACTAACCGAATATAACAACAAGCGCAAATCGAAAACTGAAGCCGAACCTCACATAAAGCTCCTCATTAGCAAAGCCGATCTCGCAGCATATCTTGGCACGATAATAGAAACGCTCTCCCGTACTTTCAAGAAACTTCAGGATGAGAACATCATCGATGTAGACGGCAAGAAGATAATCATAAAGGATATTGTTAAGCTGAAGGAAACCGCAGCATGAAAAGTGAAAAGTAAAAAGTGAAACGGCAAAAAAAAATTAATAAAGGAAAATCCAACACCAAACCCGTATACTCGCTTTTGTAGTAACCCCGCCCTTCAGGGCGGGGGTTGGGAGTAACCCACGACGGGGGCTTTAGCCCTGAATTTGATTTCAGATTCCCGATATTAAATAATGCAATTCATACACATATGACTCCTATGGAGTCATATTAATATTAGATCAATCCGGCTATAAACATCTGACAGCGATGCGGTCAGGGAAACTTCCTATATTTAACCCCGCCCTTCAGGGCGGGGGGTTATTAATTCACCTACACACTTGGGCTTTAGCCCTGAATTTTGATTTCAAATCCCCGATTATTCAAACACGTATACTCCAATGGAGACACACCCCGACTCCGCTTTCGCGGAGCCCCCCTTTAGAGGGGAACCATAACTGCTAAAATTCCCTCTAAAATCATTCAAAATCACCATTTTTTAAGCATTTTGGGGCTTTGACTTAAGTCAAAGGGTTCCTTATTAGTATTATGTAGATTTGTATCAGAAAGAGAATAATTTAAAAGGAGATTTTAAAATGCTGGTACAAAAAGAAAACAAAATTGGTGAGGTTGTCGCTAGGAACTTCCACACTGCAAAAGTATTTGAGAGCCTTGGGCTTGATTTCTGCTGCGGCGGGAAGAAAACTATCGGCGATGCCTGCAGGGAAAAAGGCATGGATGCTGATTTTGTTGTAAGCGAGGTTTCAAAGGTGCAGGAATCAAACGGAACTGCCGCTCATTTCGAAAAATGGGAACCGGATTTCCTGGCAGACTACATTATTAACAATCACCATGCTTACGTGCAAACAACCATCCCAACCATAGAGCATCATCTTCAGAAGGTTGTTTCGGCGCACGGTGAAAAACACCCCGAGCTTTCAAAGATAGATGAAGCGTTTACCACTTTAAAAAATGAACTCATGGATCACATGGCAAAAGAAGAGAAAATGCTTTTCCCCTACATTAAGAAAATGAATATTGCTTACAAAAATACACTGGAAATGCCCGTGCCTCCGTTCGGCTCTGTTGATAACCCGATAAAAGTTATGGAGTCAGAACACGAAGCAGCAGGTGGCCTGATGGCTTTAATAAGTAAATTATCCGGAAGCTACACACCCCCGGCCGATGCATGCTCTACGTATAAAGTTCTCTACAGCGAGCTTAAGGAATTTGAAGCTGACCTGCATATGCACGTTCATCTTGAAAATAATATCCTGTTCCCGAAGGCTTCAGAGCTTGAAGTAAAACTGAACAGAACATATTCAACACTTTAAAAACAAAAATTCTAATATCAAATAATACACCATTTTAAGAAAGGTATAATAAAAAATGAACTCCAGAAAAAAAATATTTTCAACAGTTACATTGATGATGCTTACCCTTATTCTGTTTGTGATCAGTTTCGAAGCATGCGGCGATAGAGAAGAATTCGGCATCGGTCCCGTTAAAGACGAACTTAAGCTTGAGCCTGTCAACGATAATATGGTTGCCAGGGGAAGAGAACTCTTCAATGTAAAATGCGTGGCATGCCACAAATTCGATGTAAAGCTTGTAGGCCCTCCGCTTAAAGATGTTACAAAAAGAAGAAGGCCTGAATGGATAATGAACCAGATACTGAATCCCCAGGAAATGACACAGAAAGACCCGGTTTCAAAAGAATTATTCGCACAGTATCTGATCCAAATGACATTCCAGGATGTAAACCAGCTTGACGCAAGAGCAATCCTTGAATTTTTCAGAGCAGTAGACGAAAACAAAGTAACCCCATAACTAAAGGAGAATATCAAAAAATGAAACGCATAAAATTAATATTCAGTAAACTAGCAAACTCATCCATCCTGCCGCCACTGACAGCAATATTGATACTTGCAGTGCTTTTTTCAGCAATATTGCTCTTTGGCTGCGGCAAAAAAGAGGGAACGACGGTCAACATGAGCGAAGATGCACCGAATAAAGTTTACGTTCCACCGGGAAAGTATGATGAGTTCTATTCGTTCTTATCCGGCGGATTCAGCGGGCAGCTTGCAGTTTACGGCCTGCCCTCAGGCAGGCTTTTCAGGGTAATCCCTGTTTTTTCGGTTGACCCCGAAAAGGGCTGGGGTTACAGCGAAGAAACCAAACCAATGCTTATGACATCTCACGGATTCATTCCATGGGATGACGCCCATCACCCGGAGCTTTCGATGAAAGACGGCGTTCCTGACGGAAGGTGGATATTTATCAACGGGAATAATACCCCGAGAGTTGCAAGAATTGACCTGAAGACATTCCGCACTGCTGAGATACTCGAAATACCCAACAGCGCAGGAAACCATTCTTCACCGTTTACGACAGAGAATTCGGAATATGTGATCTGCGGAACAAGATTCAGCATCCCTATTACTGAAAAAGATGTTCCGATAAGTTCGTACAAGGAAAAATTCAACGGCACTGTAAGTTTTGTGAAGGTAAATCCGGAAAGCGGAAAGATGAACATTGAGTTCCAGATAATGTCCCCCCCGTTCGATTATGACTTAAGCCATGCCGGCAAAGGCCCCTCACACGACTGGATGTTCTTTTCATGCTATAACACAGAGCAGGCATTCACGCTGCTTGAAGTTAATGCGAGCCAGAAGGATAAAGATTTTATCATGGCGGTAAACTGGAAGAAAGCAGAAGAGTACGTAAAGAGCGGTAAGGCAAAAGATTATGACGCCGAATACTATCATAACACATATGATGAAGGAACGCATTCGGCATCATCAGAGATCTTAAAGACCGTAAAAATGCTTGACCCTAAAGACTGCCCGGGAATGATATATTATATTCCATGCCCCAAATCACCGCATGGCGCAGATGTCGATCCAACCGGTGAATATATAGTAGGCGGCGGAAAGCTTGCGACAGTTATCCCCGTATTTTCATTTTCAAAGATGATCAAGGCGATCGAAAATAAAGAGTTTGAAGGTGATGTAAACGGTATTCCGGTAATAAAATATGAATCAGCTCTTTACGGCGAAGTTCAGAAACCCGGACTTGGCCCGCTGCACACTGAGTTTGATGACAAAGGATTCGCATATACTTCCATGTTCGTTTCAAGCGAAGTAGTAAAATGGGATATCAAGAAGCTTGAAGTTGTTGACAGGGCGCCTTCGTTCTATTCTGTAGGGCATTTAATGATTCCCGGCGGTGACAGCAAAAAACCGTGGGGCAAGTACCTGCTTGTTCTCAATAAAATTACAAAGGACCGCTTCCTTCCAACCGGACCCGAGCTGACACAATCATGCCAGCTGTATGATATAACAGGCGAGAAGATGAAGTTATTGCTTGATTTCCCGACGATCGGGGAGCCGCATTATGCACAGGCAATTACTGCCGATCTCATCACAAAAAATTCTGTAAAGATATTCAAACTCGATGAAAACAAAAATCCGTACGCGATAAAGAGCGTTAATGATGCGCGTGTTGAACGCAAAGGCAATGAAGTTCATGTTTATATAGGTATGGTAAGGTCACATTTTACCCCTGATAATATTGAAGGTGTAAAAGTAGGCGATAAAGTCTTCTTCCATGTAACAAATATGGAGCAGGACTGGGATATCCCGCACGGTTTTGCAGTAAAAGGAAACAATAATTCCGAGCTTTTGGTAATGCCGGGAGAAACACAGACCATCACATGGGAACCTAAGGTGGCAACTGTTTACCCGTTCTACTGCACCGATTTCTGCAGTGCGCTTCACCAGGAAATGCAGGGATATATCAGGGTTCACCCCAAAGATGCTAATGTAGAAGTAAGTTTTTCACTGGGTACTAAGTAATAAATATAATTGCGGAGGCGGTCAGTTGAACCTGGCCGCCACAGCAAAATAAAAAAATGAAAAAGATATCAAAAATAATAGTAATAGTCTCAGCGCTTGCAATGATAACTGCATTTTTCACACCCACATGGGATATCTCGCTTGATGCACCGCAGTATCCCGAAGGGCTGGGGATGAAGATATGGATAAACAAGATCACCGGCGATCTTGGTACAATAAACGGACTGAACCATTACATAGGTATGAAGAAGATCGAACCCGACTCCATAAAGGAATTAACAATTATGCCTTTCGTTTTGGGATTCTTTATAATTGCCGGAGTTGCCGTTGGAATACTCGGCAGAAGAAAACTGTTTACTGCATGGGTAATATTGTTTATGCTTGCAGGTATTGCCGGCGGAGTTGATTTTTACATGTGGGAGTATGATTACGGGCATAATCTTGATACAACTGCAGCAATAATCGTTCCGGGTATGAGCTACCAGCCGCCATTGATTGGAAGCAAACAGCTTCTCAACTTTACAGCACATTCATACCCCGATACAGGCGGAATTATTATGATAGCAGCGGGGCTTCTGGGTGCTGCAATTCTGTTCTATGAATCAAGAATGAAAAAAAGATCCGTAATTACCAGGAAAAGTATAACCATAAAAGAAAATGAAACGGCTAATGTTAAAGATAGTATCGGGGCTTATGCTGATAACAGCATTCTCGTGCAGCACTGACCCCGAACCGCTTAATTTCGGTACAGATCAGTGTTCGCTCTGCAAAATGAATATTTCAGATACGAAATTCGGCGCAGAAATAGTCACAAAAAAAGGAAAGATATTCAAGTATGACGCTGTTGAATGCATGCTCAATGCCGTAAGTATGGATAAGGTCCCGGGGGGTGATATTGCCGGCTACTATGCAGTTGATGCTTCAAATCCGAAACAGCTCCTTGATGCAGTCACCGCTGTTTATCTCATCAGTGAAAAATTCCCGAGCCCGATGGGAGCGGATCTCTCGGCATTTTCTAAAAGAACCGGCGCAGAGGAATTCCAGAAACAATTTGGCGGAGAATTAAAATCATGGAGTGACCTGCTTGTAAAGTTCAAAGTAAAATGAAAAAACGATTTTTAATACTTCTTGCCTTCACACTTATCTTAAACCTCAATAATAATTCCGGCTTCTCAAAAGATATAATTGTTACCGAAGGAATGAGCATTAAAGATGCGGTTGGGTCTTCATCTTCGGGTGATAAAATAATTGTTAAGCAGGGTATATATTATGAATCAGGTATAGAGATAACCAAAAAGATCGAGCTTATCGGGGAAAATTACCCGTTAATTGACGGCGGCTTTCACGGAGAGATCATAACCGCAAGGGCTGATGGAGTTGTTATAAAGGGGCTTAGAATTCAGAATACGGGTATCAGCAGCATGAAAGATAATGCTGCAATAAAAATAGAAAATTCTAAAGGCTGTATTATTCAGTCAAACAAGCTGTTAAATAATTACTTCGGGATATACCTTGCCGGCTCAAAAAAATGCACTGTGCTCTATAATGAAATTATGAGCAATGCCGTAACAGAAAGCTCCTCAGGCAACGGAATACACCTGTGGAAATGTGACAGCATAAGCATAAGGAATAATTTCATAAGCGGTCACCGTGACGGAATTTACTTTGAATTTGTAACAAACAGCAGGGTTGAAAATAACTCAAGCTACAAAAATATCAGGTACGGTCTGCATTTCATGTTCTCCAACGGAGATGATTACGAGAACAACGTCTTCAGCGAGAACGGTGCGGGTGTTGCTGTTATGTACACAAAGAATGTTAAGATGATAAACAACAGTTTCGAAAATAACTGGGGCTCAAGCGCTTACGGCCTTCTGCTGAAGGATATCACTGACAGCTATATTTACAATAATAAGTTTTATAAAAATACTGTCGGCATTTATGCTGAAGGTGTCACAAGGGTAAAGATAACCCGCAATTCGTTTACAGAAAACGGCTATGCATTAAAGATACTGGGCAACTGCACAGAAGACACTGTAAGTGAGAACAATTTTTCATCAAATACATTTGATGTAGCGACGAACAGCTCAAGAAATGTTAATATATTCACAGGCAATTATTGGGATAAGTATGGGGGGTACGATCTTGATAAGGATGGTATCGGAGATGTTCAGTACAGGCCGGTGAGTATGTTTTCTATGATAGTGGAGGAGACTCCCGAGGCGTTATTTTTGCTCAGAAGCTTTGTTGTTGACCTGCTTGATATAGCGGAGAAAGTCGCTCCGGTATTTATACCGGAAACCCTTGCTGATGATAAACCGAGGATGGAAGAGATTCAGCAAACCTCACCCCCGGAAAGTATAAATATTTTACGAGACACACCCCGCTCCGACGCACGTCGGAATAATATTTTCAATTTGAAATGATAAAGATAAAAGATTTACATAAGAAATTCGATAAGAATGAAGCGCTCAAAGGTGTTTCGCTTGAGCTTGAAGGCGGGCAGGTAGCAGCTATTATGGGTCCTAACGGCTCAGGAAAAACCACGCTTTTAAAATGCCTGCTCGGGCTTGTTAAGCCAACAAGCGGCGAGATATTTGTAAATGATATACAGATAAACGGCGACCCTGAATACAGGCGGAACATCGGCTATATGCCTCAGTACACATGCTTTCCCGAAAACCTGAGAGTAAAGGAAGTAATGGATATGCTTAAGGATATAAGGGGGAATCACTGTGTATATGATAACGAGCTTGTGGAAAAACTTCAGCTTGAAAAAATTTACACTAAGCAAATCGGAACACTTTCCGGCGGCACTAAGCAGAGAGTCAACTGTGCTGCGGCATTTTTGTTCGGCCAGGAGATTATCATACTTGATGAACCAACTGCGGGGCTTGATCCTGTTTCAAGCGAGATAGTAAAGAGCAAGATACTCGCAGAAAAAGAAAAGGGAAAGCTTGTCATCATAACATCACATATTGTAAGTGAGGTTGAGTCACTTGCCGTCAGAATTATTTACATGCTCGAAGGCAATATTTATTTTGATAATACCAAAGATGAGCTTTACCGGCAGACCGGAATGAACAGCCTGAATGGCGCAATTGCAAAATTAATTTCATCACAAAGCTTAAACTAAAATGGCAACCACCAAGATACTTAAATATGTAGTGTATGATATCCTGAGGAGCAAGATGATAATCGGCTACACAATACTGCTTCTTGCAGTAACTCTCGGAATATTATACACAGGCAAAGATACAGCCAAGGCAACTATCAGCCTGCTTAATATAGTAATACTCATAATTCCGCTTGTAAGCATAATTTTCGGCACAATTCACTTTTACAATTCTAAAGAATTCATGGAAATGCTGCTTGCGCTTCCTGTTAAGAGGAAGAATATCTTCTGGGCTGAGTACCTGGGCCTCTCGGGTGTGCTTTCACTTGGGTTTGCAATTGGTACGGGTCTGCCTTTAATTATCTACGGCGCATCGCCCGCT
>JANWKI010000160.1 GCA_025451455.1 Ignavibacteria bacterium | reverse complement strand
TTTTTCAGTTTAGGGAATTTAAAATAATATCTCACTGGCTGAAGAGTTGTTTCATTGCGGTAGACACCTAAATGGCTGATTCTTGCTTCAGGGAAAAGCTGGTTAAACCCAAACACCATTCCAAGCCCTGCTCTTAATATTGGCATCAATACTACTTCATTTTTGATCTCAAACCCGCCGGTTACTGCTAGCGGAGTTATTACCTTTTTGCGCCTAAGCTCAAGCATTTTAGCTGTTTCATATGCAAGAAGCATGGAAAGCTTATCAACATATTCCCTGAACTCAAAATAAGAGGTACCTTTATCCCTGATCTTGGTTATATATGTCTTAACAAGAGGATGCCCAAGCTGTATAAGATTTTTATATGCCAAAATACCGCTTACACTGATTAATTGAGTAATGTAACATACAGGTTAGTCGTAACTGCCTGTGTTGAGTTGGCTGTCTGACCCTGCGCAGAAAGTTTAAGGTCAAGCCTGAGCATTGTAGTTGTCTCTTTGCTTGATATACATCCCCTGCTCAGGTTCAGGGCGATCTTTCCGCTGCCTGAGGTTTCTGAATGCTGTATCGAAACCTTCATTCCTCTTTCTGTTGCTTCTTTATTCTTGAATTCAACATTCAATGCAGCCTCGATATTTGCAATGCTCTCGCCGTTTTTCAATTCTATGCTCTTTAAAGTATACCTGGCATTATTTACAACTTCAAAGAAAAGAACAGCAGTATTGAATGATTTCGTGAAGCTTGAATCAACAGCAACCGGGTCTTTCGGGCATATCTGGTATTCCTGCTGCAGTATCTCTTTGATAGACTCCTTGCCAAAAGACTGCTTGATTTCTTCTTTTTCAGATTCTTTAAGAGTATCACCAAGCGCTTTAAAAAGGTTTTCATATATTTTTTCAAGTCCGTAAACGTCCGTAATTTCTCCGGTCGAGCTTACCCTTATAAAGAACGGGTTATTCACAACGGCGTTATACTGAAGGAATGCCTGGTTCTGCTTTATGCTATCATTAATGTTGGAATTGTACTTAATACTCTGCTCGCCCATTGCTGAAGAAATGGTTATCGAATCAAAATTTATCTTAAAGCTTATTATACCTCCGGCATCGATATCATTTACTTCTTTTGAATAGAAGTAGTTGATCTCATTATCCTGCTTAACTTCTTTTTCTTCGGTTGCGGGTGATTTTTCCAGATTTGAAGTTTTTGCCACCATTTTATAATTGAATTTATCACCTTTTTTTACGGCATATTTCAACTGAACAATATCTTTTCCTGTTAGACTGTCTTTCCTGACGAGATTGGTTGTTTTGTTATCATTATTATTTGTCTTATCATCTTTCTTTTCACCGCAGCCATAAACATAAACAAATAAGACTGCCAAAATCATATTCAGAACAAAATATTTACGCATTATAAGCCTTTCTTTATTTTAATAAACGAGTGCCTGGCGGCAAAACGCTGCAATTTTCATAATATCAACAAATATACCCAAAATTTGAGGGAGTTTCAAAGGGAAAGAAATAGTTGTACAAACAGTCAAATTCTATATATTAAGAAGTATTCAGGTGCTTCACGCTACCTTTCTACGAGTCTTCTCAATGTGTCGACTATTTCCTTCCAATACTTACACATTATGAAAAACCCGGAGTGTTGTGATAAAAATCATACTTTATGTTGACTCAAGTCATATGAGAATATGACCATAAGTGCTAATTTTGTGTCAGAATATGCAGATTTCAGAAGTAGTAAACCTAAAGGAAGGGACTCTCTGCTATCACTGCGGTGAAATATGCACGAGTCTGGATATTCATATCGGGAGCAAGGTCTTTTGCTGTTCAGGGTGCAAAACAGTGTTCGAAATTCTGAACGAAAAAAACTTATGCAAGTATTACGAGCTTGATAAGAACCCGGGAATATCACAAAAACAGCTTGATTCAGCTGTCAAATCAAGGTACTCTTACCTTGATGACGATTACATTGTTAAACAGCTTACAAGTTATTCAGACGGGAACATCTCGATCTGCAATTTTACTATTCCCCAGGTTCATTGTTCATCCTGCATTTGGCTTCTGGAGAATCTTCATAAGCTGAACCCTTCGATAATTCACTCCGAAATTAACTTCCTTCAGAAAAACCTGAATATAAAGTTCAGTTCCGAAGATATTTCTCTTCGTGAAGTTGTAGAGCTTCTGGTATCAGTCGGGTATGAGCCGCAAATAAGCCTAAATGATATTGAAAACAAAAGCAAGTATCATTCAAACAAAAGCCTGTATTATAAAATTGGCATTGCCGGTTTTTGCTTCGGGAATATTATGCTTCTCAGCTTTCCGGAATACCTTTCAATTGGATCTGATCTCCAATCGGTGTATAAACAAATCTTCGGATGGCTGAACCTCGCGCTTGGGATACCTGTGATATTTTATTCTGCATCTGATTATTTTAAATCTGCAATACAAGGGATAAAACAAAAAACCATTAATATAGATTTCCCTATAGTACTTGGCTTAACCGTATTATTCCTCAGGAGTGCTTTTGAGATAATTACCTCATCCGGCCCGGGATTCATTGATTCTATGACAGGGCTGATTTTCTTTTTGTTAATAGGAAAGGTTTTCCAAAGCAAAACCTATGATGCCCTGAATTTTGAGAGAAATTACAAGTCTTACTTCCCCATTGCAGTTACCATCAGGAAATTCGGAATAAGACAGATAATACCGGTATCAAACCTGAAGACCGGCCACAGGATAATTATCCGTAATAACGAGCTTATTCCGGCAGATGCAATTTTGTTCAATGGAAATGCAAATATTGATTATAGTTTTGTAACAGGAGAATCAATCTCTGTTCCTAAAGTTTCAGGGGAGATCGTTTATGCAGGCGGAAGGCAGCGCGGCCCTGCAATAGAGCTTGAAGTAATAAGGACAGTTTCACAAAGCTACTTAACACAGTTGTGGAATAAAGACGCATTCGTAAAGAAAGATGAGAACAGGTTCAATTCACTGGTTAATGTTGTAGGTAAATATTTTACTGCAGCTATTCTGTTCATAGCGGTAGCCGCATTTATATACTGGTATCCCCGGAGTTTACACACAGCAATCAATGCATTCACTGCGGTTTTGATAATTGCCTGCCCGTGCGGAATCGCTTTAACCAATCCGTTTGCTCTTGGCAATGCAGTCAGGATACTCGGCAGAAACAGGTTATTTGTTAAGAATGCATCTGTTGTCGAAAAAATTTCAGGGATCAATTCGATAGTATTTGATAAGACAGGAACAATTACAAAAACGGGTGATTCGAGCATTACATTCAATGGTTCAGTTTTAAGTCAGCACGAACAAATGCTGGTAAAATCTCTTGTAAAGAATTCAACCCACCCGCTTAGCACAAAGATCTATGATGCGATAATCAATGAAGATCTGCTGGAAGTGGAGAGTTTCATAGAGCACTCAGGTAAAGGAATTGAAGGCAGAGTTGATAACATAACCATAAGGCTTGGCAGTGCATTATTTGCTGCCGATAATAACAAGATACTTCTCACGCATGGAGATAAACCCGGCAAAACCGATACACGGATATTTCTGGCAATTGGAGGCTCAATAAAGGGTTTTTTTGCCGTTAATAACATTTACAGGAACGGCCTGGAATCCATAATAGGATCACTGAAACAAAAATATGCTCTTACAGTACTATCCGGTGATAACGAAGGAGAAAAAGAAAACCTGATGAGATATTTTGATTCGGAAAAAGAAATCAGGTTCAACCAGTCTCCGCATGACAAGCTTGAGCACATCAGGGCACTGCAGAAAAAAGGCAGAAGGGTGCTGATGATAGGTGACGGATTGAATGATGCCGGTGCATTGAAACAATCTGACGCGGGAATTGCAATTTCAGAGGATGTCTCGAATTTTTCACCATCGTGTGATGCAATACTGGATGCTTCCGAATTTAGATCCCTGAATAAACTAATTGGGTTCTGCTCTGCGGTAAAAAGAATTATAATCCTTAGTTTCATAATTTCGGTAGTATATAATGTAATGGGGGTAACACTTGCATTCCAGTCAGAGATATCACCAATGCTTGCGGCAATTTTGATGCCTCTCAGTTCTATAACAGTAGTTCTCTTCACGGTTTCATCAACCAGCCTTATGGCAAAAATAAAGGGTTTGAAATGAGTGTAATACTTGTCCTTATTTTTTTCAGTTTACTTGTAGCAGCCGGATTTCTTGCAGCCTTCCTATGGGCGGTAAGAACGGGTCAATATGAGGACAGGTATACACCCTCGGTTAGAATTTTATTTGATAATGATAAAGAAACAGAAAAATAACATATAAACGGAAACATTAAGGAGATTCAATTAATGGAAATGGAAAAATTCAGTTATGACAATAAGATAGTCCGCAATTTTGCACTGGCGACCATGATTTGGGGTGTCGTTGGCATGCTTGTAGGCCTGATCATTGCATTCCAGATATATATTCCCGCACTGAATTTTGGGACACAATATATAACATTCAGCCGCCTCAGGCCGCTTCACACAAATGCAGTAATATTTGCATTTGTAGGTAATGCGATATTTATGGGGATCTATTATTCGCTTCAGCGTGTCTGCAAAGCCAGAATGTTCAGTGATGCCCTGAGCAAAGTTCATTTTTGGGGATGGCAGTTTATTATTCTATGTGCAGCTCTAACACTTCCTTTAGGTATAACTACTAGCAAGGAATATGCTGAGCTCGAGTGGCCTATTGATATCCTGATTGCACTCGTGTGGGTGGTTTTTGCCATCAACATGTTCGGGACAATAGTAAAACGAAGAGAAAAGCATATGTACGTTGCTATCTGGTTCTACATAGCAACCGTAGTAACGGTTGCTGTGCTGCACATAGTTAATTCTTTGGCAATCCCAGTGACATTGTTTAAAAGTTATTCAATGTACGCAGGTGTTCAGGATGCTTTGGTTCAATGGTGGTACGGCCATAATGCCGTAGCATTCTTTCTCACAACTCCATTTTTAGGAATGATGTATTATTACCTTCCTAAAGCTGCAGGCAGGCCTGTATATTCGTATAAGCTTTCAATCATTCATTTCTGGTCACTGATATTTTTGTACATTTGGGCTGGTCCGCATCACTTATTATACACCGCTTTGCCTGAATGGGCTCAATCGCTTGGCACAGTTTTTTCTCTAATGCTGATTGCTCCTTCCTGGGGAGGTATGATAAATGGTCTTTTAACTCTCAGGGGTGCATGGGATAAGGTCCGCGAAGACCCGATACTGAAAATGATGGTGGTAGCTGTAACTGCTTATGGTATGTCCACATTTGAGGGACCAATGCTTTCGCTAAAGAATATTAATGCAATAGCCCACTTTACTGACTGGATCGTTGCACACGTTCATATCGGTGCGCTTGGCTGGAACGGATTCATGTCCTTCGCTATTCTTTACTGGCTTGTACCAAGGATATATAAGACAAATCTATATTCGAAGAAGTTGGCAAATTTCCATTTCTGGATAGGCACGCTCGGAATAGTTTTTTACGCAGTATCACTCTACTGGGCAGGAATAACACAATCCTTGATGTGGAAACAATTCACTCCTGAGGGAATACTTCAGTATCCAAACTTCCTTGAAACTGTCACGCAGATAATTCCGATGTATATGATACGTTCAGTTGGTGGATTAATGTTCTTTACGGGTGTAATTGCAGGGGTTTTTAATCTTGCGAAAACAATAAAACAGGGAACAATAGAAGCAAATGAACCTGCAGAAGCTCCGGCAAGAGAGGTAATTGAAAAAGGGACAGGATCAGAAACCAGGCACAGATGGCTTGAAAAAAGGCCGCTTCAGTTTGCTTTGCTTGCAACAGTACTGGTATTAATCGGAGGTTTAGTTGAACTTATCCCGACATTCCTCGTTAAATCAAATGTACCTACGATCTTCAGTGTAAAGCCATATACTCCATTGGAATTGCAGGGAAGAGACCTGTATATTCGTGAAGGCTGTAATAACTGCCATTCACAGATGGTTAGGCCTTTCCGCTCCGAGACCGAAAGATACGGCGAATATTCAAAAGCAGGTGAATTTGTTTATGATCATCCTTTCTTATGGGGCTCTAAACGCACAGGGCCTGACCTTCATAGAGAAGGCAAAAAGTATCCCAATGTGTGGCATTACCTGCACATGGATGACCCCCGCCAGATCTCACCCGGCTCAATAATGCCGTCATATTCCTGGATGTTATCCCAGAACCTTGATATATCCACAACAGAATCGAAGATAAGGGCTATGCAAACTCTTGGAGTACCTTATCCGGCAGGTTATGAAAAGACTGCAAATGATGACCTGATGAAGCAGGCACAGATAATAACAGATGATCTTCAGAAAAACGGCGCACCAGTAACAGCTGATAAGGAGATTATAGCATTAATAGCGTACTTGCAAAGACTTGGAGTTGACATAAAAGGCGACCTGCCAGCCGATGTGAAAGGAGTCAAATAAAATGCTTAAGAACGTATTGGAAAACATCAGCGGAATAGAAATTTATCCATTAATATCACTGGTTATATTTTTCATTTTCTTCATTTTCATGATGATTTGGCTTGTCAGAGTTGACAAGTCCTATTATGAAAAAATGTCTAATGTACCGCTGGAAGAATCAAATAACAATAACACCGATAATGCAGGAGGTTTGAAATGAAAACGATGAAAATTTTGAATGCAATCTTATTCCTTATTTTTATATTTATAACAAATATACACCCCTACGCGCAAACTACCCCTGAAGGACATTCGGAGATGGAAGAATATTCAAAACTCGCAGGAGCAATAGTATTTCTCCTTGTGGCATTCCTGTTCATTTTGTTTTTCATTCTTTCCTCTCCGAAATATGAGTACTCCTATGAAAGAAGAAAAGAAAGGTATTCTTTACTGGCAAGAATATGGAAAGCCATCAACAGGGATGTACCCATTGAAAATGAAAAAGATATTATGCTTGATCATGAGTATGATGGTATTCGCGAACTGAACAATACTGTTCCCCCCTGGTTCAACGCCTTGTTTTATGGTACAATACTCATTGCTGCAATTTACCTTATTGATTATCATGTTCTCGGGTCAGGAAATGTTATGATAGATGAATACGTGCAGGAAATTACAGTTGCAAAGGAAAAACGTGATGAACTGATCAGAACAGGCGCATTTATTAACGAGAATAACGTAACACTGCTCACAGATGCCGGAGCAATTGATAATGGCAAAAAGATATTCAGCACAAACTGCACCCCATGCCACGGACTTGATGCAGGCGGAACTGTTGGCCCAAACCTTACTGACCAAAACTGGATTCACGGCGGAGGCATTAAAAACGTATTCACAACCATCAAAAACGGGGTCCCTGTAAAAGGAATGATCTCATGGCAGACAATGCTCACTCCAAAGCAAATGCAGGAAGTTGCAAGTTACGTATTGAGTCTGCAGGGAACAAAACCTCCTGCCGGTAAGCCGCCTGAAGGAAATATCTGGATAGATAGCGTCAAAACCGGAGGTGATTCCCTGAAAACCATGGATTCCGGTAAAGTAAAAATAGATTCAGTTAAGATAAGGACAGATTCAATAAAAACGAAGTCCGATTCTGTGAAGATGAAAAAAGATTCAGTTAAGATAAAATAGAAATTAAATCTCTATAGACTCCTTTTGTTATAAGGAGGGAGAGTATATAAGAAAAATGCACATGCAGCCCAAACAAATTGAGAGCCTGAATGCCGGCTACAGGGATACATTAGGAATTGTTACCGATGATGGAAGCCGTAAAGTAATTTACCCCAGAAAACCAAAAGGCAGGTTCTACAATATGCGGACTGTTTTCTCTCTGGCATTACTTGCTTTTATGTTCGGAATGCCGATTGTTAAAATTAGCGGACATCCGTTCATGTTGTTCAATATTATTGATAGAAAGTTCATTCTGTTCGGTATGGTATTTGGACCTCATGATTATTTTATATTAGCGCTGGGCTTCATTGCATTTACAGTTTCAATAATATTGTTTACAGCAGTCTTCGGCAGAATTTTTTGCGGGTGGGCATGCCCGCAGACTGTATTTTTGGAAATGGTTTTCAGAAGGATCGAGTTTTGGATCGAAGGCGATTACCTGAGGCAGAAAATGCTGAACATTGCGCCATGGACAGGCAAGAAAATATTTAAAAAACTACTGAAATGGTCAATATTTTTTTCTTTATCAATACTCATCGCAAATACTTTCCTTGCATGGATTGTTGGTACAGATGAGCTGTTAAAGATCATTACCGAACCGGTATCGCTGCATATGGGTGGATTTACAGCTATGCTTATCTTTTCAGGGGTGTTTTATTTTATATTTGCATGGTTCAGGGAGTACGCCTGTATTTATGTATGTCCTTACGGCAGGCTGCAGGGAGTCCTCATGGATAAGAATACGACTGTAATTGCATATGACTACATAAGAGGCGAACCAAGAGGAAAGATAAACAAGTCAGAGGAAAGGGACCTTGGCGATTGTATTGACTGCAAAGAATGCGTAGCAGTTTGCCCTACCGGTATAGATATCCGCAACGGCACACAGCTTGAATGCGTAAATTGCACAGCATGTATTGATGCATGTGATGTTGTTATGGATAAGATAAACAGGCCAAGAGGGCTCGTAAGATTTGCTTCCGAGAATAATATTAAAGATTCCACTAAATTCAGGCTAACAGGAAGAGTAATAGGGTATTCTGTTGTACTTGCTTTGATCACGTTTGTTTTGATTGCCCTCATCGCTATGAGGATGCCGATTGATGTTACAATTCTCCGTGCGCCCGGTATGATCTATCAGGAACAGCCGGATAATAAGATAAGCAACCTGTATTCAATGAAACTTACCAACAAGACTTTTGATGAAGTATTTGTAAATATTAAGCTGGAAAATATTGATGGTGAGATAAAGATCATAGGAAATGAAATTAAATTGCAGCCAAATGATGTAAATGAAACAAAATTCCTTGTGATAATGGATAAGAGCAAGTTAACAGCTATGAACACTCCGCTTGAGGTTGGAATATATAGAGGGGGAACGAAATTTGGAATATTCATGACAACATTTTTAGGACCTCCGCAGCAAAAATAGATCCCTGTTATTAAGTAAAAAATCCTGAAAAGAAATATATTAAGATTAAAGTAAAATGAAAATGAACTGGGGTAAAGGAATAATTATTGTATTTGTCATCTTCTTTGCGGGCATGGCATTTATGGCATACAAATCAATGACAAAGAACATAGACCTGGTTTCCCCAAATTACTATGAAAAAGAGATCAAATACCAGGACCAGATAGATAAGATTAACAGCACAAGCAGCCTGAAGGAAAAACTGATGATCGAAACCACTGGCAGCAGCCTGGTAATTACATACCCGGAAACAACCGGATTGAAAGGAGATATCTCTTTCTACAGACCTTCGGACGCAAAAAAGGATTTTAAGCTGCCGGTTGAGGCAGGCAAAAATAATATGCAGATCATAAATACTCAAACGCTTCTGAAGGGCTTGTGGAGAATTCAGGTAAGCTGGAGCTCAGCCGGGCTGGATTATTACAGCGAAGAAAAGATCATGATACAATAATGGAATTATTAACAGGTTTTCTCGTCGGATTAATGGGAAGTTTTCATTGCATAGGGATGTGCGGTCCGATTGCAGTTGCTTTGCCTAAGAGCAACCCGATTATTTTATCAAGACTGCTCTATAATACAGGCCGGGTAATCACCTATTCATTATTGGGATTACTGTTCGGGCTTCTTGGCTCAAGGCTTCAGATGATCGGGCTTCAGCAGGCAATTTCAATTTCGCTGGGAATATTGATATTGTTATCAGTAATTACCCCAACGGCATACAAAATAAAAATAACAAGTTCTTTAGGGCTTTATAAGGTCATCGGATTATTGAAGGCTTCCTTTGCCAAGATGTTCAAAATGCATTCAATGACTTCAATGTTTGTAATCGGGGTTTTAAACGGGCTATTGCCATGCGGATTTGTTTACCTAGGCATTACAGGAGCAATCGCTATCGGAAATCCGTTAGAGAGTATGCTCTTTATGGCTATGTTCGGAGCTGGGACTATCCCTGTAATGCTTGGTACATCAATAATTGGCGGCGTGATAAACATGAATATCAGGCAAAAATTAACCAGGCTGCTGCCAGCATTTTCAATAATTCTTGCTGCGATTTTTATTTTACGGGGATTAAACCTCGGTATCCCCTACTTAAGCCCTAAGTTTGAAAACAAATCTGTTCAATCTCAGGAAGTTATCTGCCATTGAACTCCGGTTGCAGTCTTACCTGCTGAAATCATTATTCCCCTGGCGGCTCTCGTATCTTTTTATCAGTTTGATATTTTCCTTTTCAACCTTTGTAATCATATCATCCACGTTTTCATACTTTGGTTCATACCACCTTTGTGCTTTGAAATATTCCTTCATTTCTGCTGTTTTGAAAATATAACCATGGCGCGCATATATTTCATTCCGCATTATTTTCAATTCCCAACCATTGAGGTTTTCAACATCCTCAACTGAAAGCGGCCTGTCCGATCCCTGCGGATATAAGTTTGCAGAAGTATTGTTATTCTCTGAGGTTGAGCCCGTTACATCACTTTTCTGCATATCAAGCTCTTTCTTTTTCTGTTCCTCAGATGAACTATCCTGCTTCTTCGAGCATGCCGGCAGCATTATGAAAACTGTCAAAACAAGTACACATTTAATTAATATTTTATTCATTTTATTATTTTAATTATGTTTTCTTTATTGCTTTTTACTTTTGATTCTTTCTTTTGATACTCATTTGCTATTGAATGTTATTATTTTATGGATAATTAATTCAGCTATTATCAGATTCGGTACCCAGGCAAGCCATGATACAATATGATAAGCATCCATAGGCCGGGGCTCGAACAGGAATACTATCAGGTATTTCCACGCTCTCAGAGTAATTGCCGAAAGTGTCAAAGCAAATGATCTTATTAAGAACTCCCTGTGTGCTTTGAAATCGTTTTGTACAGCCTTAACTATCGCCATAAGGGTGAAATATATCCAAAGACAAGCCAGTATGCAAAAAGCTATTTGTGAAATAAGTCCGCCGTTAGAGTAAACACCCATATAAAAGCCTGCGGGACCCGCCAGAGCAATGACCACAACGGCATATATCCACCCGCTTGTTCTGTGAACGACAGGATAAAACTTTCTGACCCTTGAGGAAAATTGAGTGAAGCCGGCAAGAAGAACGAACATTGCTGTATATACATGGGTAAAAAATGCAAGTTTGTAGAATGGAATATTAATTACATCCTGCTTAATTTTCAAAAAAGCAGTATCTGTATCATATGGAATGTATTGAAGTGTGATCTTAAGCATAAGGTAACAGAAAAATGCATATAAAATAATAATCAGGGTTTGAATAGAAAAAAACCTGGAAAAGAATCCGGCAATAAACACTGCCGTCTTGGAATTTTTCGATATTCGAGTTATCGACGTCTGCAATACTTTAGGAATTTGTTATAAAAATGTCCACGAATATACAATTATGCAGGCAAGTTCACAAGTTACAAGCATTACGCTGAAGGATTGGTCCTTTTTATGAATTTGTACTCTTTTGGCGGTTAATTTGATATAATCGGGATAGATCAGAGAAGATAAAAATCATAATATAATTTGATGTTAGTCATTTTTCACGATTAAGCCATATACTATCTTTGTGCTATACTTATTGAGGGCTGCTCCTCGGTAAGGATGGATGAAGGTGGCTATGAGCCATTCAAAAACAAGGCGGATTTAGGTCCGCCTTTTTATTTCTGCATTTCTGCTTGAAATTACTGCTTCAGAAACAAAAAGTACCATTCGTATTACCAAATAACGAATAGTACTCATTGAAAACTAAACTACTATGAGAGATATTAATTTTTCAGACTGAAACGATATGGAACAGTTACCCAAACTTTTACAGGTTTTCCGTTTTGCAGCCCGGGGGTAAACCTCAGGTTCATGCTTTTCTGAGAAACTTCATCCCTGAATACATCCGGCCCGTTGAACGAACCGGCCTTAATCACACTCCCGTCAACATCTACAAGGACTTTCACCGACA
>JANWKI010000159.1 GCA_025451455.1 Ignavibacteria bacterium | reverse complement strand
TTTGATTTCTTTTCTGCTGCCGTTTTCTCTGCCATAGGATTTGAACCCTTCATTTATGAAAATATATGATTTTATTATTTATTGCTGATTGAGGCTGTAAAAAAATAGGATTTCAAATATAAGAAATTTAAAAATATGAAAAAAGGGATTTAAGGGCTAAAAATGGATAAGCGAACAAACGCTAACTAATGAACCTTGCAGTTTGAAATTTATGACTTTTAATAACTTAGATTCGCATTTCCTATAAGGGCAATTATTGTTTCTTCTTTAAATGGCCATGTATCCTGCTCTCAAGCTCTGAACCAAGTACAGGATAACCTGAGGAATGCTTTTCGGGGTTGATTACATGTGTCAGAATATTCTGGCCGCAGTTACTGCCGATATAGTTCTCCTCAATATCACCGATACTTACTACAACCTCGTAGCCTGCCTTTCTGAAACCCCCGAGAACTGCTGAAGACTCTTCAAAACCGGATTCTCCTATTAATGAAGTCAACTGAGTTTTCCTTGAGTTATAAGTCGGATTTAGGGGTGTGATCTTCACCATAAAAATTTCCGGGTCGAAATTATCAAGCAATACACTCGGATCCATAGGATATTCGTTCGATGCTGCAAAATTAAGTGTTATTTTCCTGTCTCCTGGACTGAAAAATCTTCTGCCATACTCACCGATCTTGCTAAAGCTCCACTTTTTGACCGGAATAAGCTCATTCCTTTTTTTCTCGTCGGTTGTGTGTATAGAGAATTGAAGCTGAAAGTTGCCTGAATTGAATTTTTCAGTTTTTATCCGGAGCATTTCCGTGAAGAAGTCCTCAGCACTCTGGGGTGCTATAGTTGATATTGACGGCATGAAACCGGGGGCATCGAAATAGAAATGAAATTCATCAATAACCTCGAGAACACTTTTATTGAAAGATGGTTCACCCATTCGAGCAAACTGAATTTTCAGTTGCTTTGCCGGAATTTTTCTGTCAGGATATCTTTTGGTAACCATGCTGTCGATTTGTGCAAAAATACCCTCCTTGCTTATTCTTCCATGGTAATACGAACCTGCATCACACATCGGGCAATTTACCGGGCATCCGTAAAGTGTTGAAAGTATCAGTACCCATTTCTCTTCCCTGGATCTGGGAGGCTGAACGGACTCAACAAATTCCATTAACTCACCTTTGGAAGTTTCGGCAATGTAAACAATTGCAAGATCTTCGCTGCCTATGGAAGAAATTATCTTCATTTGCTTTTTTTCATAGTTTTATTAAAAATATTCAACAAGTTCAATTTCTGAATTGAGAACTCTTATACGGCTCAAATAATTTCTTAACTTTGTTTCTTTGGTATTTACCCGTAGAAGTCACCGGAATGGTATCAGAAAAAATTATAACTTTGGGAGACTTATAGAACGGCAGTTTTTCACTGCACTTCTTCATAATTAGTTTCTTTAATTCTTCTGAAGGTTCTTGCCCATCTTTCAATAACACTAATGCTCCAACTTCTTCGCCGTACCAGTCATTATCAAATCCAACTGCAATCCCAGCCTTCACTTCGGGCAGACTCATTAACACTTCATCAATTTCCAGCGGTGCAATGTTCACTCCCCCGCGGATAATCAGCTCTTTTATCCTTCCGGTGATGAAAAAATATTTTCTTCCTTCACTATCATTTATGTAAAATCCTTCGTCACCGCTTCTGAACCAGCCGAATTCAAAAGTTTTGTCATTTGCTTCAGGATTTTCATCGTAATATTTCATTACATTATGACCGCGAATCACTATCTCTCCTCTTGAATTTTCGGGTAGTGATGCACCCATATCATTATGGATATCCATCTCGTTGGGTTCGATCGCAATTCCGATTGATGGAAAGCCATAATCATTCAGCCATTTTTTATGATCATCAGCAGGAAGATTGACCGGTATGTAACATGAATAGCATGTTGTTTCCGAGAGTCCGTACCCGTGCACAATCTTGAGTCCGAACTGGTCTTCAAACTTTGAAACAAGCTCACATGTTAATGGACCCGCCCCGCATATAATATGCCTGAAATTCTGTAGAACAGGAAGTTCATTTATTTTTCCTTCAAAATCATGACATAAGAATTGAAGCAAAGTTGGAACAACACTTACTATCTGAACATTTTCCTCAGCAAGCCTTGTAAAGAAAGTATGTGTGTGAAATTTTTGATTAAGCACTAATTTCCCGCCCGCATACATGGGTGTAACAATTGTTACTATTGTTCCGTTAACGTGATGAATAGGAAGGACACACATCAAAGTCTGCCCTTTTTCAATTTTATGCCATTTGCTTATTCCGTCTGCATCAACCATCAGATTATATTGTGTAAGTACCACACCTTTTGGCATCCCTGTTGTACCTGAAGTATAAACGATCAAAGCTTCTGTATCCTGGTTCAGATCTTCATCAGGCAAAAATACATTTGATTGCTTTTCAATTTCAATTTCAAATACATCAAGCGATTCTGTAGAGACAGGTCTCGGACCTGTCTCACCTGAGATATGTTTTTGATTCACTCCATGAATTATAACCTGCAGAGAAAGTTCACGAACTGTCTCCGAAACACTTTTGAAATACTCTTCCTTGATAAAAGCGAGTTTGGTTTTTGAGCTTTGCAGGATGTATTTTATCCTGTCAGTTTCTTCGTTTACGTTTATGGGAACAACTGTAGCTCCCAAACTCCAAGCTGCATAATACTGAATAACAGTGTTGATATGATTGTTCGATATTGTTGCAATTCTGTCTTCAATCCCAATACCTTTTGATCTCAAAAGATTGGCGGTTTGGTAAACTTTTCGCGCAAATTCCGAATAAGTAAGCCTATCCTTAGAGCCGCTTTCATCATAAAAGACAATGAATTCATCATCCGGCTGCAAATGTGCCCTGTATTGGATGAGTTCAAAGATATTGCGGTATTTGACAAGGTAATCGTTTGGATTCCTCCCATGCACAAAGTGTGCTTTATGAATATTATGTATGGTATTTTCGGAAAGAATCATAATTATGACACAAAAATAAACAAAAAAGGCTGTTATAAACAGCCTTTAAGTAAGTCATAATTCGTTGAATTAACTGCTTATTTCACAATAATCATTTTCATTGTCTTGATAAAATCTCCGGCTTCGAGGCGGTAAAAATATGTTCCGGTTGACAGGTTACCCGCATCAAAATCAACTTCGTAAGTACCGGGACTCAATTCGTGATTTACTAATTCAGTAACTTTACGGCCTAACGCATCGTAAACTATCATTTGCACGGGTCGCATGTATGCAACCCCTACCAGCGGAATTGAGAACTTGATCTTTGTTGTTGGATTGAACGGGTTGGGATAATTTTGCGATAATGAAAACTCACTAGGAATATTACTGCTTATCTGATGTATTCCGATTACTGATACAGTTGAAAGAATTGTGCCGCCATCACCAACTGCATAGGCCGTCTGATCATTGAGATAATGGATTCCATACAGAAAAGCCGAAGTACCTGAAGTTTCATTTATCCAGCTTGAGCCTCCATCCGAGGTCCTGAGGATTGTTCCATATCTCCCGCATACATATCCATTTTCAGCATTAATAAATGAACCGGAATATAACCTGACCCCAAAAGCATTGGAAAAAAGATTAATCCAGTTATCACCTGAATTTACCGATTTCATGACTGTACTGTTCACCCATCCCCCAACTATATATCCTGTGTTTTCATCCACAAATTGTACTGTATAATAATTCTTGCTTGCATCAGCATATTTTGTAAACCAGCTGTTACCGCCATCTGTTGTTTTCAGGTATTTACCTGTTAAACCGACAACAAATCCGGTAGACAAATTTGTAAAATAAAGTGATGTAAACATAGCATATGGCTCGGCAAGAAAAGCACTCCAGCTCGTTCCTCCGTTAGTTGTTTTTGATATAGTTCCGTTTCCGCCGGCAGCAAAACCGGTGTTTTGATTTACGAAAAATACTGATTTGACTGAATAATTAAGGCTTGTTGTATTCAATACCCAGGTTGCGCCGCCATTATTTGTTTTCAGGAATACATTATCACCCACAACAAATCCATGTTGTTCATCAATGAATCTTACAGAATTCAGATTTGAAGTTGTCCCCAAGACCATAGTGTTCCAGGCAGCACCCTTGTCAGTCGTTTTGAGTATCACACCGTTATTACCAACTGCATATCCGGTATTTGAAGATGTGAAATAAACGGAGTTAAGTGTCTGTGTAGTACCCGAACTTTGCAAGTACCAGGCAGAATCAGTATTGAAATTCAGTAGAAGGGCGGAAAATAGCAAAAAGGTAAGTTTATTCATACAACCACCTTATAATTTAGTTTGAATATATTAATGTAAATATAATGAAGTTATTTCACCAAAACCATTGATTAACTCTTATAACTTTTTAACCTTATAACTTTTTAACCTTATAACTTTCTAACCTTTAAACTTTTCAACTGCCTCACTCTATCTCCGCTTCGTGGCCTTCTTCATTCCATGTGTACGGATAGTTCGGCAGGTCATATTCCTTTGCATGAGTGCTCAACTTTAGCGGGTGGAAAGTATCAAGCATAACGGCAAGCTCCAGTGTTTCTTTTTTGCCGATAGATGCCTCTGTAGTGCCCGGATGCGGGCCATGAGGTATTCCCCCGGGATGTAGAGTGAACGAAGCTACATCAACCCCTTTCCTTGACATGAAATTGCCCTCAACATAATAGAGCACTTCATCGCTATCAATATTGCTGTGGTTGTATGGAGCAGGTATTGCTTCGGGATGATAGTCAAACAGCCTCGGGCAAAATGAACAGATGACATAATTGTTGCCTTCGAAAGTCTGGTGAACCGGCGGCGGCTGATGGATTTTGCCGGTTATCGGCATGAAGTCGTTGATATTGAATATCCACGGATAAAAATAACCATCCCATCCAACAACATCAAGCGGATGAAAATCAAAAATATAATTATGCAGTTTATTGAATTTCTTTATCTTTACCAAAAACTCACCCTTTTCATTCACCGTAATCAGCTTTTCCGGAACACGGAAATCGCGCTCACAAAATGGCGAGTGTTCCAGGTACTGCCCGTATTTATTCTTATAACGAGCAGGGGTGTAAACAGGGCTTTTGGATTCTATCACCATAAATTTCGTTTTCTTTGATTCGGTGATTACCCTGTAAATAACGCCCCTGGGAATAACTACATAATCGCCATCATGATAATCAAGTGTACCGTACTGCGATTCGATTATCCCGCTTCCTGCGTGAACAAATACTACCTCATCACCTTCGCCGTTTTTGTAAAAGTAATCCATTTGTTCGGCAGGATTACATATCGCCATAGATACATCGTTGTTGAAGAGCATTACTTTTCTGCCAGAAACCGGGTCACCAAATGATTTTGCATCAAGCGTTCTTAAATGATAATGCCTGAGCGTTCCTTCTTCCCATTCTTTGTATCCGATATCTTCAATCTTTTTGATTGCTTTAACTTTTGTAGGAGGATTGATATGATATAATATTGAAGAAATTCCCGTGAAGCCTTCTGTGCCTATGACCTGTTCTTTATACAGCGAGCCATCGGGCTGCCTGAACTGAGTATGTCTTTTTTGCGGAATGTTACCAAGTTTATGATAGAACGGCATTAATTATCCTGTTTATTAATTCCTAATTCTTAATTTTCAATTTTTAATTGTTAAAGTGTTCCTCTTACAGCCTGTTCTCTTTCGATCGCTTCGAACAATGCTTTGAAATTCCCTTTACCAAAGCTCTTTGCGCCTTTACGCTGGATAATTTCAAAGAATACTGTCGGCCTGTCCTCAATTGGTTTGCTGAAAAGCTGCAGCAGGTAGCCGTCGTCATCCCTATCAACGAGTATGCCATGTTTGCTCAGCTCTTCGATATTCTCGTCTATCTTTCCGACTCGTGCTTCAAGCTCTTCGTAATATGAAGTAGGCACTCTAAGAAATTCCACTCCTCTTCTTTTGAGCTCACTTACGGTTTCAACAATATTTGTTGTACTCATTGCAATATGCTGTACCCCTGCACTATGATAGAACTCGAGATATTCATCTATCTGTGATTTTTTCTTGCCCGCTGCCGGTTCGTTTATCGGGAATTTTATCTTCCCGGTGCCGTTTTGCATTACTTTGCTCATAAGAGCTGTATACTCTGTAGAAATATCCTTATCATCAAAAGAGAGAAGCTGGTTGAAGCCCATTACCTTTGCATAAAAGTTAACATAAAAATTCATTTTCCCAAGCTCCACATTCCCCACCATATGATCGACCGAACGGAGACCTACATCTTTGATATCCTTAATTGCTTTTGCTGATGCATCAGCAAAACCCGGTAAGAATAAGCCTTTGTAATTTTTTCTCTCTATAAATGAATGGATAGTATCACCGTATGTCTTAATTGCTGAGCGAATTATATAGCCGTTCTCATCTTCAATTTTCGTTGGTTCCAAAACAGGTTCTGCGCCGCGCTTTGTGGTTTCGTGAAATGCACTTGCAGCATCATCTACTTCAAGTGCAATATCCCTGACACCGTCACCATGCTTATTAATATGATCGGAAAGGAAACTTCCCGGATGATACGGAGTTGAAAGCACAAACCTTATCTTGCCCTGTTCAAGTAAATATGATGCTCTGTCACGGTTCCCTGTTTCAAGTCCGCTGTAAGCAGTAAGCCTGAAGCCCATTGCATATTGATAGTAAAATGCAGACTGTTTTGCATTCCCTGTGTAGAACTCTATATGGTCCCAGTTCTTCAGAGGAAGAAAATCTGCTTTATCCCCATTTACCGCCGGTTTGGTTTCTGCTGATGCTGTATCCATAATAATTTTGAATTTTTAATTGACACAAATATAAAAATTAATGGTAACAATTTATATGGCAATAATCCCCTATATCAGAAATGTCTTCTATCTTTGAATATGTTAAGATTTATAGGTAATTTTGTATGAATTGGGAAAAATCAGGACATTTTTATCGCTTAATACAGATGTATCTGTGCAGCCGTTTTTGGCAGAGATCCAAAATGAAGTAAAAGAACAATTAAGCATGCATCAGATCAAGTGGGAGGACCCGGCCAGGTTTCATTTGACTCTCAGATTCCTTGGTGATATTGATGAAAAAAATATCTCCATGCTAACCTCTGTTCTTGAAAGGCTCAAGTTTGATTTTGAGAAGATCACATTCACAGCCAAAGGTATCGGGTTTTTCCCGAATCCAAAGTATCCAAATGTTGTTTTTATTGATCTTAGTGAGCATGGAAGTAATACAGATAAACTAGTTGGCTTTATAGATAAGATAATTTTAAATTTCGGAGTAAAACCTGAAAAAAAATTTGTACCTCATATAACGATCGGAAGATTCAATCGTGATAAGCGAATTAAAATAGATTCACCGCCAAAAACAGATTTTTCCCCTTTCAATATTGAGTTTGGTTCTTTTTTCCTGATGCAAAGCATATTGCAAAGTGAAGGTTCACTTCACATAGCAATAAATGAATTTATCTTTGATTTATAAATTTTTAACAATACATATTCAGGATGCCATTTTACGAATACAAATGCTCAAATTGCGGCCACGAACTGGAAGAACTTCAATCGATGAAAGAAGCTCCCCTTAAGAAATGCCCCTCCTGCGGGAAAGATACACTCCAGAAATTAATGGGAACAGGCGCAGGATTGATTTTTAAAGGCAGCGGGTTTTACCTGACTGATTATAAGAAAAAGTCGTCTTCTGCAGTCTCAGAATCAGGGAAAGAACCGGGGAGACCTGAAAAAAAAATATCAAAAAGTGATCCTGTTTCAGAAAATAAAAAGGATTCAAAAACTGAAGTGAAAGATACTTCAAAATCCAGCGAAAATACTTCCACAGAATCAAAAAGTTCATCCAACAAGAAAGAAAATAAATAGAGCTAATGTATACAGTCGAATTCAATAAACTGCCAAATTTCAATAACCTTTATCTTGATTATATTTCAGGGTCCGAAGAAGATTTTAACAAGCTTAAACCTTTTTTTAATGCGCATTACAGAGAAAACGAGGACTTTTTCAAGGTCATAGATGATAAGATGCACAATTATAACACAAGCAGGTATTTTGATAAGAACGTATTAATAGATATTCTGAAAAGACAAAATGTTACTTTCGGGGCCGGTGAGCAAACTGCGCACAATATTGAACTGCTTAAAAGTGATGAGACTTTCGCAGTTGTAACAGGACAGCAGGTTGGTTTATATACCGGTCCGCTTTATACCATTTTAAAAACTATAACAACTGTAAAACTTGCAAAGAACCTGAAGGAGCGCTTTCCGCAATTCAACTTTGTTCCTGTATTCTGGCTTGAAAGCGAAGACCATGATATTGATGAAGCTAATCATGTTTACCTGATAAACAATCAGAATGAACTTGTCAGGGTTGGGTTTGAGCAGGAATCGGTTTCAGATGAAGATAATGCAAAGAAGAGCGCGAAACCTGTCGGAAGCATGAAGTTTGATGAAATGGTAAACAGCATCAACGAACAGCTCAGGAGTAATTTACTGGATACCGATTTTAAGATAAAATTGATGGATATGATCACTTCTCTTTATAAAGAAGGAAATGATTATAAAACGGCATTTGCGGGTATGGCTGGCAGCATCTTTAAGGATTACGGAATTGTATTTATCGATCCCGGCGATGCCGAAGTGAAAAGACTGCTTAGCCCTGTTTTTGAAAAAGAACTGACAAGCTCTCCGAAGCTTTGTGAATCAATAATAACAACCAGCGCAGAGCTTGAAAAGAGTTATGACCTGCAGGTCAAACCCAAAGTCATTAATATGTTCTTCATGCACAATGAAAACCGGTTATTGATTGAGCCCCGTGACGGCGGAAAGTTTGCGCTCAGGAATTCCAAAAGAAGGTTTGAGGCTGATGAACTGCTTGGCATTCTGCAGGAAAGCCCTGAATTATTCAGTCCGAACGTTGTACTAAGGCCAATTTGCCAGGATTATCTTCTGCCGACCGTTGCGTATGTAGGCGGACCCGGCGAGATATCTTACTTTGCCCAGCTCCAGCCTGCCTATAAACATTATGATATCACGATGCCGGTAATTTTCCCCCGTGCTTCTGTTACAATTATAGAAAACAAGATATCGAAGTTCATGAATAATTTTAATGTAAAACTTGAAGATATTTTTCATCATAATTTCCTCGTGTCAAAAGTAGTTGATAAACTCTCTGAAATTAAAGTTGATGATGAAATATCAAAGTACATGGATGAACTGAACAAGGTTTTTTATGATATGCGCAATATGACAGTAAAAGTTGATCAAACCCTGCTGAATGCTGTTGATAATATGAAAGAAAAAACAAAACAAAGCTTAGAATTATTCAAAACGAAGCTTATTAATGCACAGGCGAAAAAAAGTGATGCAACAACAACACAGATAGATAAGGTAACAAATAATATTTATCCTAACCATAATTTACAGGAAAGAGTGCTCAATATTGCTTATTTTCTGAATAAATATGACGATGCATTTATTAAAAAGCTTTTTCATGAAATTGATGTATTGAATTTCAATCACCAGGTTATAGAGATGTGATGAACATAAAAGAGTGAAAAGTGAAAAGTGATACTAAAAGGATACTTGTAATAAGATTTTCATCGCTTGGAGATGTTATTTTAACAACCCCCCTGTTACATGCCCTGCGAGATGAATTCCCGGAAGCTGAGATAGATTACCTTACGAAAAAAAAATATGCAGAAGTATTAAGATTCAATCCATATGTAAACAGCATCATTGAAGCAGATAATGATATTGATTTTGAGGGGCTGAAGCGTTTAAAACAAACAATAAAACAGGGCTCATACGACCTGGTAATTGACGCCCATTACAGCTTACGAACATTTTACCTAAAGCTGTTTTTAAAAGCGCGGAGGGTTACTTTCAAAAAATACAGCCTCAGAAAATTCCTTCTTGTACGCTTTAAGATCAATTTAATGAAAGACCTTCCGCCCATCGCCAGGCGGTATATTGATATTCTGAATCCATTGTTAAACAACCCTGTGGAATTCAGTAACTTATTACCTGAAATTCATACTGATAATACATCTAAGCTAAAAGTAGAGAAAATATTACAGGGACTGAAGATACCAACCGGAAGCAAATTAATATGCATTTGCCCTGCCTCGATTCATTTCACTAAAACTTACCCTCCACGACAATACGCTGAGCTGATTCAGAAATTTGACGGAGAAAATTTTGCTTTTCTTTTAACCGGGAAAGGTGACGACAAAAGGATAATTGAAGAAATTTTAACCGTTACAGGAAATAATGTTTATGATCTTTGTGATAAGCTGAACATACATGAGTTAACGGAAATTATGAAGTTAAGCGATCTTGTTATATGCGGCGATACGGGTCCGATGCATATTGCTGAGGGATTAAATAAGCCGCTTATGATGATTGCAGGTTCATCAGTAAAGGAATTCGGGTTTTATCCTCAGAACATAAAAGAAGTAGTGCTGGAAAACAATAATCTAACTTGCAGGCCCTGCTCACACATAGGCAGAAACAATTGCCCGAAAGTACATTTTAAGTGTATGAGAGAAATAAAACCCAAGGATCTTTACGAATTAGCTGTTAAGCTGATCACTTGATCAGGATCATTTTTCTGGTTTCAGTAAAACCTCGCCCTGAGCTTGTCGAATGGTCTCCGGCAATCAATATATAAAAATACACTCCGCTCGTGTAAGCAGAAGCATCCCAATTGACTTCGTAAGTGCCGGGTTTAAGCTGCTCGTTGATTAGCACTGTAACTTCCCTGCCAAGTACATCATAAATTATCAGCTTGACGTTTGAGATTTCACCTTTCACATTTGACGGAATTCCGAAGCTTATTTTCGTAACCGGGTTGAATGGGTTGGGATAGTTTTGGGAAAGAGAAAAAGTATTCGGGACCTCGTTTGAAATCGGTTCTATACCTATTGGCTGTGAATATTTGATAGTAGCGAAATCATCACCTGTATTTATCCCCATGCTAAATCCGGTAACATAAACATTATTGATCGCATCTAAAACAATATCATAAGATTCATCTAAATAATTTTGAGGTCCGTTATATTGTTGTGCCCATAATAGATTCCCTGAATTGCTTAATTTTATAGCCCCATAATCAGAATAAAAAGGAGGGTCTCCGTTTACAGCCCCTGTTATGTAAGAGTTACCATTTGTGTCAACCTTAATACTTGAGGGAGTATCAAATTGGCCAAGGCCGTACCTATTTTGCCATTGCTGAACACCATCAGAATTGTATTTAATAGTAGTATAATCTGATCCGCTTGAAACACTCCCAATTGAAGAGCCTGTTACATATACATTCCCAAATCTATCAACATCCATTGATTTTACGGCATCATAGCCATTGTATGGCCCGTTATAGCGCTTTCTCCATACCTCTATACCCTGAGAATTATATTTAACCGTTTGATAATCTTCTTCTGAATTTCCTGAAACTATAACATTGCCATACAAATCTGATTTTATGCAAACTGCAAAATCAGAGCCATTTTCCTCTCCGTTGAACTCTTTAGCCCAAATTAATGTACCATTAATATCTAATTTAACTGTCAGATAATTCTGGTGAGCAGTATCAGTTTCTGTTTGTCCGGTAATGTATATTGTTCCTTGAAGATCATAATCCATACCGGTTAACCATTCCTTGCTGTTTCCTATGCCCATATAATTATTTGCCCACACCAGAGACCCCGACGAATTGTATTTTATCAATTTATAATAAGAGTGTCCGGAAAAATCCTGATAAAGAGCTGCAACATACACATTACCTACCTGGTCAATTTTAATCTTAACTGCTCTATCGCTGTAGTTATTAGTTTCGTTATATCTTCTTACCCAAACGGTATCACCTTGAGGATCATATTTAACTATGATCACATCAAAATCGGAGCCATTTATTCTGTGTGTATAACCACAAACAATAAGATTACCCTGCGAATCTAATGTCATATCAGAAATCCTGTCTTCGTAATTGCTGTATGAATTGAAATTTTTCTGCCATAACATATTCCCGCTTGGGTTGTATTTTACTATAAGGATATCAAAACCCGTGATAATACTAACTGTTTCTCCCCCAACATAGATATCGCCATTATTATCCACTTTAATTAAAGACGCGAAATCAGAACTTAAACTATTATCATATCTCTTTACCCACTCCTGTTGTACCTGAGAATGGATTGTACACACTATAAACAGAATCATGAAAAGAATCTTTGATATTTTCATAGCTAAAGGTTGTTATATTACTTAAATATAATGCATAATTATGCGAAATTGTATTCAAATCAAAGGGCTATTTTTACAATAATTTGGCAATAATTCCTATTATCTTTATTGTTTGAGCTTATATTTTTATATTTGTTGATATGAAAAGTGTACTTCTGGATGGTTCAAGCCTTGGCATACGGCAGGCAAAGGAAATAGTCGATAAAAACCTTAAGCTTGGTATCACTCAAAAAGCAGAAAGAAATATCAAAAGATCACGGGATGTCATTGAAAAATGGATATCATCCGGTGAAGTTATCTACGGAGTAACCACTGGATTCGGTGAATTCAAAGATGTCAGTATCACGCCGAAGGATATTGAAAGGTTACAGCATAACCTGATCATTTCTCATTCAGCTGGAGTAGGTGAACCACTGCCAAAAAACATTGTACGCCTGATGCTTCTGTTGAGGATCAATTCTCTTGCTAAAGGGTATTCCGGTGTGAGATTAGAACTGGTGAATCGGCTTGTGAAAATATTTAATCTTGGCATTGTACCGTTCATTCCATCACAGGGCTCAATCGGTTCTTCAGGCGACCTTGCCCCCCTGGCGCATCTTGCTTCATTTATAATTGGCGAAGGCCACGCATATTATGGCAGTGAGGTACTGCCTTCCAAAACTGTACTTTTCAGGCACGGATTAAAACCATTTAAGCTCAGCGCCAAGGAAGGACTTGCATTAATAAACGGCACACAAATGATGACTGCATATGCAGTCGAAATATTGAACCGTGCAGGCAGACTTTCAAAACTTGCCGATATTTCGGGAGCACTAAGTGTGGAGGCATTAAGGGGTTCGGATAATGCTTTCAAAGATGCCCTGCAGCAGGTACGCCCTCATAAAGGACAGATCGGGACGGCGGCAAACTTGATAAAGCTTTTGAAAAATAGTGAGATCAGGAATTCACACCTGGATTGCGGGAAGGTGCAGGATGCTTATTCAT
This sequence comes from Ignavibacteria bacterium, assembly GCA_025451455.1. Lineage (GTDB taxonomy): Bacteria > Bacteroidota > Ignavibacteria > Tepidaquicellales > OLB5 > OLB5. The sequence continues at coordinate 249 of JANWKI010000159.1, read as the reverse complement.
TAAGATGTATGCCCCAGGTTCACGGGGCAGTGAAGGATACAATTGAATACGCCGGCAAAGTAATAGAAATTGAAGTAAATTCAGCAACTGATAATCCTTTAATATTTGCAAAAACAAATGAACATATTGAAGGCGGTAATTTTCATGGAGAGCCAATTGCATTTGTTATGGATTTTCTGAAGATTGCACTCAGTGAACTCGGGAATATCAGTGAACGAAGAACTGCGCGCCTTGTTGACGGAAGCCTGA
>JANWKI010000158.1 GCA_025451455.1 Ignavibacteria bacterium | reverse complement strand
GTAACAGCCCCTGCTCCTATAATTTCATGGTCAGGCTCGATGCAGGGATACCTTACCGGAACAGGCGGTACTTTAGTATGCAACCAAGTCACTATGGAAAATCAGGCAACCGGATCACTTTTTATTTCCGATCCTCTATCGGCATGTGTGGAGATTGAGTCAAGCTGTGAGGATTTGAACCTTGGTGCGTTTGTCATTCAAAATGGATGGAACGAAACACAGATCAATCAAACCGCCTCGGATTATGTAGTAAAGGGGCAATTTTTTATTACAAATAATATAACTTTTTCAGGCCAAAATTTTCATATGGAACCTGGTGCTGAGATCATAGTAAATGCAGGACAGATTTTATATTTTGACCAATGTAATCTGAGCGCCTGCGCCAAGATGTGGAGGGGTATTACACTTAATCCTCCCGCAGCCGGGTTAGCGGGGGCAATGCTCGGTATGGTGCGCTCCTCTGCAAGTCATGCTCTTTATGCAGTATTTGCAAACAGGAACACTATAGTTGGCTTACGTGAAAGTTACTTCCCCAATAATTATGTTTCGTTATTCGTTCCTCCTACATCAAGTGGTGCTTCAAAAATGAACAACAATTCTATTTCAGTATTTAATTGCGGCTTTTCTGGCAACGGACCAGGCACTATGTTGCCCATGTTTCAATGTAATACATGTCCTGTAGTAAGCTTCGATTTTCCCAAGGCAGGCATCGAAATAAACGACTTATCATTTGGTATAAACAACACTGCGGGCATAAATACCTTCTACAATATGAGTAATGGCATTATCGGTTACAGAAGCAATATTTATTCATTTGATAATGCATTTTCCTATATACATGCCGATCCAGTTTATACCAATCAGACAGAGATTTTTTCTTCTCCCGGGGCAAGCTTTAACGGCAGTGCTTTATTTGGTACTGGAATTACTGCTACCGGATCACGGAGAGTTAAGATAGACCAAGTAGGGTTTGGCAACCAGCCTGGCATTTCTTTCACTACCTTTGATAATTGCGATTTTGGAATATTTGATGATAACATGGAATTAATAAGCAGAGATAATGTAATGAATAATATAGGCAAAGCAGCATACCACAGCCAGCTATCACAATTCCAAACTCATATTTTTGATAATGTCATAAATACTCTCAACACCGGAATAGAATTATTTGACTATGACCAGGAGTTAGTAACTCGTATAGAGAATAATGAAATAAATTTTGGCGATCCAGCAAACAGTCCGGGCAGTATTTTTTCTTACGGAATAAGAGCGGAAGGAAATAATTTACTTAATTCTGATCAGCGTCATATTTATCGTAATGACATTACTTACAATCTGGGTAGCTTTAATTCTTATCGCGGTATTCATTCTAATACTAATGGCAGAATGCATATTATAGATAACAGTATGACAATGTGGGATAATTTCCATAACCAGGAAGGCATACTTACTTCAGGCGGTATGTATAACATTACAAGCTGCAATATTATAGAAGGAGACCATCATAATTACACTCAATTCGGCACACAATCTGCAATTACTGGATTTAATGAGACCGACCCTGAAATTGGCTGTAACGTGGCTGCAGGTACCAACAATGGAATTTATATTCCCGGTTTAATCACCGTAAACATTACTCCGGAAGCTTTAATTCAGGGGAATGATTTTAATGATCACCCGTATGGTTTCCGCTATGGGTCAAACGCTGTAGTAACGGCACCGGTAAATTATAGGGGAAATAAATGGATACAGCAGCCAGCAACTTTGTGGGGTTTTCATGCAATGAATCAGAGTGGAGTTTTATCATATCATGTAAATTCATTATCATTACCGTTGCTGCCGACTGTTCAATTGCCAGCTAACTGGTTTAACTTTTTGGGAGGAACATCAGATTTTGATTGCAACAGTCCAATTGATTATTGCCAGAATTTAATACCACCTCAATTATCAATCAATGTAACGGATTTTGACAGGATGATTGCATCCGATACTTTGCAGAATGCCCCTTATACAGAGGAAACGCGTTGGATGATGAAAAAGGCATTATACAAAAAAGTGGATAATAATCTATCCATGCTGTCAGATACGCTGATTAACCAGTTTTATTTTGCCAATCAGAACGCCACATTTGCGGAACTAAACCCTGTGGAAGAAGCAAAAACAGAATTATTTGCTGCGGATAGCTTAGCTGATACATTAGTTCAACAAAACCATGCAGTCATTTTCACGGGACTGAATGACATAAGCGATCAAATGGTACTCTTAGATACGGCAATTGCTCAAAACGATACCACCGCAATTCCTGCAATTTTAAACGAAATAGATTCAATTCAAAACATTATTTCAGATAACGCAGGAGAATCGGACAGCATAACTGCAATAAATGACAGCATTCGCTCAATAGATGCTAATGCAGTTAGCACAGATAATGGCTCATTATCCGTTAACAATACTATTGAATACAATGAGCGGACAGTTAATGATATTTACCTGAATACTATTGCTAACAGACGATACGGGTTTACCACGCAGCAAAAGCAAACCCTCTATAATATTGCCATACAATGCCCCATGTCAGGTGGAAATGCGGTATTTCGGGCACGTTCTATTTATGCATTGTTTGACAGGGCTATATTTTATAACGATTATGAAATCTGTTCACAGGAAGGCATTTTCCTGCGCAAGAGTAAATCAGAGGAACAACATATTGCAAAGCTGTACCCGAATCCTGCCGATGAAAGAGTAACACTGGAATATGAAATTCCTGAAACAGAAAATGCAAAGTTTTATTTATTGAGCAATACGGGTCAGAATTTATTCATAGTCGATTTAAAAGGTGGCAAATTGCAATATTCGTTCAGCACAAAAGAATTAACTCCTGCCGTTTATCACTATAAATTTATAGGTAATGGCAAGAGTGTAGATAATGGAAAATTAATTATAGTTAGATAAAGTTAAAAAAGGAAGCGTGAAATGCTCATGCTTCCTTTTTGATGTTCAACATTCATGAAAAAAATTTGCATAGTATTTGTTTTTATTTTTTTCTCGCAAAAAAATTACTGTCAAAATAGCGGTATAACCAACTGGTGGCTTTTAGGGTACGGAAGTTGGGCAGGCCCTCCTAATGGACATACAAATATTGATTTTTTCAGTGGCTTACCGGTTATAACATCAGATAGTCTTGAAATGGATATATTCAGAACAGCAGCAAATATTTCTGATCCATCAGGTAACTTACTTTTCTACACTAACGGATATTATATTGCAGATGCTACAGGAGATACTATGCAGAATGGAAATAACATTAGCCCTACAGGATTTATAAATTTAGAACCTTATGGACTTACAATTCCCCAGGCATGTCTTATTATTCCGGCACCGTGAACTTCTGATATATATTATCTCATTCACAGCACGGTTGACAATGCGCCTACTTATAACAAAGCATTAAAACTATATTCAAGCACCATTGACATGAACTTAAATGGCGGGTTAGGTGGTGTGGTAAATAAAAATACTATTCTGCTGCTGGATACATTGAATCCTGGAAAAATAACTGCATGTAAACATGCCAATGGTGTTGACTGGTGGGTAATAGTACAAAGGGTAAATTCCAATACTTATTATGAATTTCTTGTAACCCCATCAGGAATATCATCTCCAATCGTGCAAAACATCGGTACTGTTAGAACAAATTGGCTTGGTATGGCTTGTTTTTCTCCTGATGGAACAAAATATGCCACATTTCACGCTGAATATAATTCTAATGGTGGGCTGGATATTTTAGATTTTGATAGATGTTCTGGTGTACTAAGTAATCCGCTTCATATTACTATTCCACAGACTATAGGATACTCTGGAGGGTTAACATTTTCCGGTAATTCAAGCCTCTTATACACTGCGAATATTGATAGTGTTTATCAATTTGACATGACCAGTGCTAATATTGCAGCATCTAAACAAACCGTAGCTGTATGGGATAGCTTTTATTCACCAAGCCCTCCTTTTTCAACTTTATTTGAAATTATGCAATTAGCTCCAGATGGTAAAATTTACATTTCAACAGGAAACAGTACTTTTCATATCCATGTCATAAATAATCCTGATAGTGCTGGACTAACTTGTGATCTTGTGCAGCATGCCATACAGTTTCAATATTTTTATGATAATGCCTTACCCAATCACCCTAATTATTTTTTAGGATGTGACACTACGGGAGGATGTACTTGCTTAGTAAATATTAATGAGATTGAAAATAGTGACATTAGCGCCCGCGCCTCACCCAATCCAAACAATGGAGTTTTTACTTTGCAGTTTCCAGTGAATAAGGCAGGCGGTGAGTTAGAAATATATGATGTGCTTGGTCACCTTTTGCACAAGGAATATGTTGCTCCCTGGAGCCAATATAAGCAACTAAAAATTACTTCTCTGCCGGGAGGCATATACTTTTGTAAGCTTAAATGGTTAGATGCAGAAACGAGTTTGAAAATTATTAAGGAATAATTTTCTTGTGTGGTTATTTATCTTAATATCACATCCCAGACAGCCATTCCATAGCCCGCCTGAGTTACTGTTTTCTGTATTTCACTTAAAGGTAAATTGTCAACTTTAATGCTTCTTACCAGCAGGCAGTTGGCTTTAAACTGCAACCGATAATGTGACAATGTTTTTCTAAACCGTTCTTCTGTTACTTTTAAATCTTCACGTGCAATTACATTAAAAGTGTAAACAGTTTCTGTCATTTGGAGTTCACTGCGTTTTATATCTTCTGCATCACATTCCCTCCATCCGGTTTCACTTACTTCAGACCTATAAATTTTTGAATAGAGGTTAGTAATAGTAAATGTAGCTTCCATGTTGGTAGTAGGTGTCCAAATTTGTATTTTACTTTCAATTATCCCTGAGAGTCTAGTAGATGGGCCAAAGGGTGCTTTTCTTATAAAATCGTTGGTAAATAGTTCTGGTTTCAAAAACCTTGCAAGCTGTTCGCAAAAAATCGATTCTTTTAACAAATACATTTCGTAGTGCGGACAAAAACACCTCGAAATTATTTAACGCGATTTTTACAAACAAGAGATTGATTGTATTACAATCAAATATTTTTTAAATGATTGAAGTTTAATAAGAAAAATTTAGGAGGGTTATTGAACCAAGTTTTTCTTTAAGATGAAAAATCAACTGTTAAACTCGCTTTTATCAGGAAAAACCAATAAAACACTTAAGGGATTTCCCCTATTGTTTCTTAATTTATTTAGTTTAATATTTGTCCCCTCATTTAAACCCCAACCACAATGAAAAAGTTTTTCCTTTTACTTACTGCAACTCTATTCTCTCTAAACAGTTTGGGACAAACTAACTTGATTCTTAATGGAGGCTTTGAAAATTTTATGACTGACTGGAATTATTCTTCTAAGTTTTGGACTTTTTCGTCAGCACCCTGTGTGGGATCTAAATTTGCGATGACTGCTGACGGAAGCGGGTTTGCTTATACCTTTTTAACAAACGAGTATGTTTGGCAAGGAGTAACAATTCCAAGCAACCCCACTACGGCTACTCTCAATTTCTGCTATAAAATAACTACTGACAATGCTGCCTCTGGAGTTAGTTTGCAGGTTTGGTTTGGTGCTTCGGTGATAGCAACTTATAATTATTCGACTGCAACAAATAACTGGCAGAACATTTCTTTACCGATTTCAAATATTTCAAGTTATGCTGGGCAAAATATTGCGATTCAATTTTACGCAAATGAGAGTGCAAGTAATGCTTATTGGGGAAAAGTTCAAGTTGATAATGTAAGTTTTATGGTAACCACTGGAACTTGCACACCAGTTACCAATGGAACAACTCAACCACAAAATCAAACAATAGCCGCAGGCAACACAGCTACTTTTAATGTATCAGTAAACGGAACACCACCTTTTTCTTATTTCTGGTATAAAGATGGTTCTTTTACAGGGACAAGTACAACCAACACTTCAAGTACAACCAATTCATACACTACACCAACTCTTAGTTATCCTGCTGATGATGGTAATGAATATTTTTGTTATATTACAAATTGTAGCAGTACGTATCAAGTTCAAAGCAACACCGCGACACTTACTGTTATTCAAACTTGTACCAGCCCCAATGCAACTGTAAATAACGCATCGGGTACAGGCACTGTTGTAATGACTTGTTCTGCTTCGGGTGGTTCGGGAGGAAGCTATGCATACAAATGGTATAGTGGTACTTCATGCTCAGGAACTGTTCTCAGCACGATCTCTACATACACTGCGACAACAAGCGGAAACTATGCTTGCAAAGTTTATATCAGCGGCTTTGAATCCACATGCAATGATTGTGATTATGGCTTTGCAACGGTAAATCCTCCTGCGCCTACTGTAAATTCATTAATTTGTACGAACGTAATTTTAAATCATACAGGCATTACACCAAATTTTACGTTCTATAGCGACAATAATCCATATTCCAGTAACAATCCAATCAAAGTTTGCGCGGATGGTGCAACTGCCACGAAGTTCAAAATAAATGTTGATTCTAATCCTAATAATTTTGGTTTCAAAATAATTAAAAGTAATGGATTAGGCTCAACAGCAAGTGATGCAGATTCAATTGGATTGCTTGGAACACCGAATGTAAATGGAAATGATGTTGAGGTATCTTATACTGCTCCGACATATATGGATGTTGAAAGTATTAAACGGAGCTTGACTTTAAAAATTACATATTCAGGAAGTGAAATTAGTACGATTATTTTCCCTTTGGAAATTTACAGAGCACCTCTTTTATGTGTTCATGGGGTGTGGGGAAGTAATATTACCTTTTCGGAATTGGCTATTGATTTGACTTCACCTTTTCCATTTCAG
>JANWKI010000157.1 GCA_025451455.1 Ignavibacteria bacterium | reverse complement strand
AATGATTCAGTTGCTGTAATATCATCAAATGATATAATGCCGACAAATGCAGACGGTACAATGAAATTCAGGCAAAACAGCGACCTATTTTACCTTACAGGGATACTTCAGGAAGAGACAATTTTGCTGCTTTACCCCGGTTCAAAAGAGGAGGCATCCCGCGAAATCCTTTTTATACGGGATCATAATCCAGATCTTGAAGTCTGGGAAGGCAAAAAACTTTCAATTCCGGATGCAGGCTGTATATCAGGCATCAATTCGGTTTTTGAGCTTTCAAAATTTGAAAAAATATTTCATGATATTATCTGCAAAGTTGAAAATATATATTTAAATCTGAACGAACACGACAGGGCAAGCAATGTTGTAGAAAACCGGGAAATGCGTTTTATTAAGAATATCAGGGAGAAATATCCTCTGCACATATTTCGGAGGCTGGGACACCTGATATACGGGTTAAGAGTGATCAAATCACCGATTGAGACTGAATTTATAAAAAAAGCCTGCGAACTTTCAAATGCCGGCTTCAGAAGGGTTATGAAATTCCTTAAACCCGGGGTCTATGAATATGAGATTGAAGCCGAGCTTGCTCACGAATTCATCAAAGGCGGAAGCAGCTTTGCAGATTATGACCCAATTATTGCCTCAGGAGAAAATTCATGTTACCTGCATTATATTAAAAATGATATGGTGTGCAATAGCGGAGATGTATTGCTTATAGATGCTGCTGCAGGATATGCTAATTACAATTCTGATATGACGCGTACTCTTCCGGTAAACGGAAAGTTCAGCCCAAGGCAAAAACAGATATATAATGCTGTTTTGAGAGTAATGAGAGGAACTATTTCAGAAATGAAACCGGGAAGATCGGTTAAAGAGCTTCAATATATTACCCGGGAATTGATAGGTAAGGAACTGGTTGATCTTGGATTATTGAAAACAAATGATATCAAAGATCTAAAAACGAAATCTCCGGTATTCAAGAAATTTTACCCTCATGATGTATCTCATTTTCTGGGTCTGGCAGTTCACGATGTTGGCGTGTTTGATGACCCTATGCAGCCGGGAATGGTATTAACCTGCGAACCGGGCATATATATCCTGGAAGAGAAACTTGGGGTCAGGATCGAAAATAATATCCTGATCACTGAAAACGGCAATATTGACTTTATGGCAAATACCCCGGTTGAACCTGATGAAATTGAAGATATAATGAACATCCGATAACTTCTTATTGTTTGGATGCATTTAGTATAAATACATAACGCTTTCATGGTATAGCATATTTTATTATTAAAAGTTTATTTATATTATAACAGTGTTAGCTGCGTACTGGCCTTTGTGATATTTTTTAATTCGCAGATTAAGTGTAACATTTTATTCACTATAATGGATATTGATAATTGAAATTATTAATGAATTGAATTGTATGAACATTACGTATTTTTTTTGGATGTCTGTTAATACCAATTATTCAAAATGATAAAGATAATTATTGCTGATGATCACGCATTCCTGCGTGAAGGAATAAAGAAAACCATTCAGGATGAATTGGATATGAAAGTAATTGGTGAAGCCTCAAATGCAAATGAAGTTCTTGAAATTATGAAAGATTCAGATGCGGATATTGCAATTATTGATATTTCCATGCCCGGGAAAAGCGGACTTGATATACTGAAAGACCTCAAGGCAATGAAAAAAAAGTTCAAAGTATTGATACTGAGCATGCATCCCGAAGACCGTTTTGCCATCAGGGCTTTAAAGGCAGGCGCAGTCGGTTATTTAACCAAAGAAAGCGCACCTGATGAATTGGTTAAGGCTATCAGGACTGTTTTAACCGGAAGAAAATACGTGTCAAAAGCTCTTTCTGAAAAACTCATCGACCTGCTTTCTGATGATACTGATTCGCTTCCTCACGAGCATTTATCCGATAGAGAGTATGAAGTATTCATCAAGATCTCATCCGGTAAGAAGGCTGTTGAGATAGCCGAAGAGCTTTCAATTAGTGTACACACAGTAAATACTTACAGGGCCAGGATCCTGGAGAAGCTAAGCATGAACTCAAATGTCGAATTGACCCAGTATGCTATGCACAATAACCTAATAGATTAATATTACTTTAGTTAGATCCTTTCTATATTCTTAAAAAAATGTAACAGATTTTACTACAAAATATTCATAGAATACGCTCTAACGAGTGCCTTTTGGGATATTTATCTTTGTATTGGAAGGGAATGAAAGATGTTAAATAAAATTGTAATTGCAGATGATTCGGAATTTGGAGACAAAAAACCGGGAAAGCCCTATGATAAAAAAATATCCAGCAAGGATTATCGGTATTACATGGAAAGATGCAAAGAAATTGAAGCTATGCATTATTTTGAAGAATTCATGGATTATGACAGAGTATACGATGTTTTGAATGAGAATGTTCTGAATTGCAGGAATTGAAAATGGAGATAACCAGCAATACTCTTATGAGATTTGATAATAAAATGAAGATCGATGATGCTGCAATATTGGCAGCATTTAAGAATAATACCGGAAACGGGAGTAATTCAAAGGGAAGAATCTCCAAAGCAGCTAATCATGACCTGACTATAGATAACCTGAGGTCAATGCTGGAGTACTCAAATGATATTATTACAATTTTAGATGAAAAAGGATTCATATTGTATGATAGTCCTTCGGTAGAAAAAATTCTTGGGTATGCACAGCATGAACTTGTTGGAAGAAATGCTTTTGAATTTATTCATAAAGATGACATTAAGGATGTATATGCTTTTTACAATGAAAGACTGAAAATTCCGGAAAGATCAACGAGCATTGAATACAGATTCCTCAAGAAAGACGGCAATTATATTTTCCTTGAATCCTCAGGGATAAACGTGGAAGATAACCGGTATTTGAACGGAATTGTGGTAAATTCCAGAGATGTAACTGAAAAAAGGAAAAATGAAATAATCATAAAAAAACTTACTGCTGCTATTGAACAAAGCTCTAACACAATTGTGATTACTGATGTAGAGGGAAATATAGAATATGTAAATAAGAAATTCGAGGACTTAACGGGGTACAGCAAGGATGAAATTAAAGGAGTCAATCCGAGGATACTTCAAAGCGGAGAAACCTCTGACCTGGAGTATAGAAAGATGTGGACTGCAATTCTGACGGGGAATGTTTGGCAAGGAGAGTTCCTGAACAGGAAAAAAGACGGAACACATTATTGGGAAAAAATAAAAATAACCCCTGTTGTAGATCATAATGACATAATAACGAATTTTATTGCTATCAAGGATGATATTACAGAAAATAAAATGCACGATGAGCAGCTTAAGAAAGCCCTTAAGGAAAAAGAGATCATGCTTAAGGAGATCCACCATAGGGTAAAGAATAATCTGCAAATAGTCATTAGCCTGCTGAATTTACAGGCATCATCTGTTGAGGACCCTAAGCTGAAATCTCAATTGATAATAAGCCAGAACAGGGTTAGATCAATGGCGCTAATTCACCAGCTGCTTTACAGGTCACATGACTTAAGCAGTATTGGTATCGAAGATTACCTATACAGCATTTCCGGTCAGCTTCTTTCAGCCTATGGTGATCTAAAGGACAGAATAGAAATAAAGATTAATGCAGCAGGAATATTCTTTAATATAGAAAATGCAGTACCTTTCGGTTTGCTTGTAAATGAACTGATCACAAATTCCCTAAAGCACGGATTCCCAAGCAGCAAGAAAGGGTTTATTAATATTGATCTTTCCAAAGAAGATGAATCTAACTATACCCTGAAGTACAGTGATAATGGAATCGGGTTACCATTAACAATTGTAAACGGCCATGTCACCGGTTTTGGTATGTATCTTATTGAAACACTCGTAAACCAGCTTGAAGGTACAATTGAACATCTGCATACCAAGGGTACTTCATATAAAGTGAATTTTCGAGGAAGCAATTATCAGTCAAAATTTCAATTTTAACTGTATCTAATTTCTTTCCCTTTCTTAAAACCATTAATTTTCGTAAATTTGCACTCTAATTACATTGAGCTGATATACACCGGGAGAGGTGGGTGAGTGGCTCAAACCAACGGTTTGCTAAACCGTCATAGGGGGTAAACCTCTATCGAGGGTTCGAATCCCTCCCTCTCCGCAATGAAAAATGCGAGTAATAAAATACTCGCTTTTTTGATGGCTCAAATGCACAGTTTGCCAAGGGTTATGTGACCTGCCTGCTAGCCAAGGCAGGCGAAACAATAAAATAACCCGAAATAACCAGTACCTTTCTCTTACGTATTTCTGGTAGTGTAAATATGGCAATTATATATTAATTTTGTCTAAGTAAATCCAACGGGTTATGAAAAAATCTATATTGATTATTCTCTTAATTTCCATTATTCCTTTCAATTATATCTTTGCCCAGGATAAAGATGCCGTAATGTTTTACAATTCCGGCATGGAATCTGAGAATTCAAACAGCTATAACGAGGCAATAACATATTACACCCTGGCAATCGGTGTTGACGCTAAATTTGCAGACGCCTATTTGAAACGGGGCAATGTTTACAGAAAGATGAAAAATCTAAGCAAGGCGAAAAGTGATTACACAAGGGTTATTCAGCTAAATGCAAAGAGTGAGCCGGCTTATATTTATCTCGGGCAGGTGAATAATGAATTGAAAGATTATAAATCCTCAATTGCGGATTTCACAAAAGCTATTGAATTGAATTCAGCAAACGCAGATGCATATTATTTTAGGGGAAATTCATACCTCTTAAGTGATGATTTTAAGAATGCAGCCATTGATTATCAGAAAGCTCTTGATCTGAAACCGGGTTATACAGAAGCTTCCGATAAACTGGATAAACTAAAGAGCGAAAACAAGCTTGAAATTGCAGAGGTTAAAAAAGAAGAACCCCTCCCCGAAGTAAAAAAAGAAGAGCCGATAGCAGAGGTAAAGAAAGAAGAACCTCTGCCTGAAGTTAAAAAGGAAGAACCGATAGCTGAAGTCAAAAAAGAAGAACCTCTGCCTGAAGTTAAAAAAGAGGAGACGATAGCTGTGGTCAAGATAGTAGAACCTCTGCCTGAAGTTAAAAAGGAAGAACCGATAGCTGAAGTCAAAAAAGAAGAACCTCTGCCTGAAGTTAAAAAAGAGGAGCCGATAGCTGAAGTCAAAAAAGAAGAACCGCTTCCTGAGGTTAAAAAGGAAGAACCGATAGCCGAAGTCAAAAAGGAAGAACCACTCCCTGAAGTTAAGATAGAGGAGCCGATAGCTGTGGTCAAGATAGAAGAACCTCTTCCGGAAGTAAAAAAAGAAGAGCCTGTTACCGAAGTTAAGAAAGAAGAACCCCTGCCTGAGGTCAAAAAAGAAGAACCCGTATCCGAAGAAAAGGTTCAGTTGCCGGTAGTAAACCAGCCAACAGCAGACGAGTTTATTTCTAAGGGGCTGGCTTATTATGATAATAGAAATTTTTCAGGCGCTCTTGAGCAATTCAATATGGCTGTTGAGATTAATCCAACTTATGCAGAATCATACTTCCAGAGGGGCAGAGCATACACAGAACTAAATGATTTTTCTTCTGCTATTAAAGAATACACAAAAGCTATTGAACTGAATTCTGACTATGAAAAGGCACTTGTAAACAGAGGTTATATATACAATGAGATGAAAGAATACAGCAGGGCCATTAAGGATTTCCAGAAAGGTGTGGAAATAAACCCGAATTCTTCGTATGGATATTACAATATGGGCGTTGCTTATTATTATTCAGGCAATAAAGATAAGGCTGCTGAGAGCTTTCAGAGTGCTGCAAGGCTTGGGGATCAGGATGCTCGGGAATGGCTGAGAACCAACGGTTATAGCTGGTAGGTCAGTCAATTTCGAAAAAAGTATGATTCGGAAGATGCAGCTGCAAAAGTGAGTGTTTTCAGAACTTATAATTTAATATCTTATAGATCAGTTTCGCAGTCAAAAAGTCGGGAAAAGTGAAATCTTTCCTTGGGGCAAGCTCTACCACATCAAATCCAACCAAATTTCTCTCAGCGCAAAGCCTTCTTAAAAGGCACATAGTTTCACTCCAATAGAACCCGTTAGGTTCCGGGGTACCGGTAGATGGCATAATCGAAGGGTCGAAATAATCAACATCGAAGGTTATGTAAACATTTTTATCCAGAGTTGAAATGATCTTATTAATAAGTAAGTCATCAAACCCTGATTCCCTGATCTGATGTGCATAAAAGGTATTGATTTCCTTTTCTTTGATAAAATTGTATTCTTCGATGCATTGTGCCCTGATACCTACCTGTGTTATTTTAGTCGTGAATTCAGCTACCCTCGCTGCAAATGAAGCGTGCGAATATTTACTGCCTTCATATTCATCTCTAAGATCTGAATGAGCATCAAAATGCAGTATTGAAAGATCCTCAAAACTTTCAAAGTGCGCCTTAATTGGAGCTGTTGAGATCGAATGCTCACCACCCAGAGTTACTACAAACTTTCCTGAATTGATCAGTGTTTTCACATTCCAATAGATATAATCCAGAGCATTTTTCCCTTTACGTTTATTGAATTCCAGAGGCTTGATTGTGGTAATTCCTTCTTTAAAGCAAACTTCTTTCAATGTTTCTTCATCAAAGAACTCAACATAGTGAGATGCTTCAATGATCGCTTTTGGTCCCTTTGAAGTTCCTTTGCCATACGATGTAGTCTTTTCGAACGGACATGATAATACAGCGATCTTCGAGTTCTTAAATGATGAATATTTCCTGTCAATAGCCAGGAAATTCTTATTCTCAGGCAAATTTATGAATTCTATGGGCATTATTTTATTTTAAGCAGGTTCCGGAATAATCAGGATTTATTTGATCTCTTTCGCGTTGAAATCCCTGATCAATATTGAGCGGAGCTTATCATAATTATCTGATTCATTCTCTGAAGGTATGATGCTATCGCTGTTGGAATATGAAGTGACAAACTCCGAGCTTTTGATAAGGTTGACAGATAGTGACTGGCCGAAATACTTTGAGATCTTTCCGGAGAGATAATCCTTATACCCGTCAACAAGTTCAAAAGTACTGTCATCAACCCTGATCAGGTAATTTTTCTTATCATCCTGTTCAAATGTCGTATCTTTTATGATACTGTAAACCCATTTCCTCTCGGTCTTTATCTGGTCTTTTATCGAAAGCCAGTGCGAATTGAGGTCACCGCTTGCAGTTGATATATCAATAAATTGTCCGGCATCAGGCTGCCGCAAAGATGATTCAAAAGGCATTACAGTATCCTTATTGTCACTTTTGGGTGGTTGGATCGTATCGTAACTTACATTAATATCTGCATTTTTAATCGCTGAAGAAATATTTTTTGCAGGCGATGTGACTTTATGGGTTTCTCCGCCGGTTTCGGATCTCAGATCCTGTAATTCTTTAAGTATCTGTGTAATATCTCTCGTGTCAGTAAACTTGATCAGTTCAACAAGAAGTGCTTCTATGAGTGTTCTCTGGTTTGAAGAATATTTAAATGTATACTCAGTCTGCAAAATCAGTTTAAGAGAATTGATGATCTCTATCTGGCTGAACCTGCCGATATACTCTATGTAATTCTGCTTCACTGATTCAGATTCCAGGATCAGGTCAGCCAGCCCGGTTGAGCCGGAAACAAGGAGATTTCGGAAATGACCGGTCAGACCGTCAAGGAATGTCTGCATATCGTAGCCTTTATTCATCAGCTCATCGTAGTAATTCAGCAGCTGGTTTCCGTCCTTTGCTTTTATCAGGTCGGTAATGCGGAAGTATACATCACTTTCGGCAAGATTGAAAAATGATTTGAGTTTCTCAAATGTTATGTTATTATCACAGTACGATGCTGAAATATCAAACAATCCCTGCGCATCACGCATTGAGCCATCGCCCTTTTTAGAAATGAAAAACAATGACTCTTCATCTATCTTAACTTTTTCGCTTGCGGCAATGTGTTTTAACCTCGATCTTATTTCATCGATTGTAAGACGCTTGAAATCAAATTTCTGGCATCG
Organism: Ignavibacteria bacterium; assembly: GCA_025451455.1. Classification (GTDB taxonomy): domain Bacteria; phylum Bacteroidota; class Ignavibacteria; order Tepidaquicellales; family OLB5; genus OLB5. Next base: position 584 of record JANWKI010000157.1, on the reverse strand, counting down.
CCCCAGGATAGTCATGGGTACTTTTTCGGGAGAGGTTGTGGCGAAAATGAATACAACATATGGCGGCGGTTCTTCCAAAGTTTTTAACAATGCATTAAAAGATGCGCCCGTTAACATATGAACTTCATCAATTATGAATATCTTGAACTTAGAGCGGATAGGACCGTATTTAACTTTTTCTTTAAGCTCCCTTACATCTTCGATATTCCTGTTGGAAGCGCCGTCAATTTCAAAAACGTCCGGGTGATTGCGGTTATCATTTATTATCTCCTTACAGCTGACACATTCATTACAGGGCTCGCCATTTGGTTTCCTGTTAAGGCAATTCAGCGACATTGCCAGCAGCCTGGCAACTGTAGTCTTGCCAACGCCCCTTGGACCGCAGAATAAGTACGCATGGGATATCCTCTCGTTCTTTATTGAATTCCTGAGCGTTTTAGTTATGAATTCCTGAGAAGTTACATCCTCAAATATTCTGGGACGCCATTTGCGGGCAGTAACCTGGTAGCTCTCATTTTCGTTGAATAATTCTGCCATATTTATTGTTTTTTAAAATCTATTCCGCAGTATATAATACTCAATTT
>JANWKI010000156.1 GCA_025451455.1 Ignavibacteria bacterium | reverse complement strand
CATTGCAAGCATTTCATCGATACGTTTTGTCATCGCCGAACCTTCTTTCATTCCCGAAAGCTGGCCGTAATAGCCAAGCACCTGCTCGCCTGTTAAGTAGCTCGGGAATTTGTGATTCTCAGGCAGGTAACCGACCTTCGTTTTTGCCTTATAGTTCTTTACATCTGTCCCGAACAGCTTTGCACTGCCATTAGTGGGAAAAGTGATGGCAAGCAGTATCTTGATAAGCGTTGTTTTACCTGCACCGTTGGGTCCAAGGAGCCCGAAGATCTCGCCCTGCTCAACATTGAAAGTGAAATCATTCAGCGCATTCACAGTCTGTTTTGAGAACTTTGCGCTGTAAACTTTTGATAAATTTTTTGTTTCTATTACCGGCATATTATTTTCTCATATCATGCTGAACTTGTTTCAGCATCTGTTCCTTTGTTGTTTTAGATTCCGAAACAAGTTCGGAATGACTTCATTTCTTCTTTGTAAATTCCTTCATTAAAAAATCAAACTCTCCTTTGGTAACAACAGCAGGTTTTTCCTTCGATTCAAGGTTCGCTTCTATCCTGTCAATTCTTCTATCCCTGACCTCGCCCCAGAAACTCTCTGATGTAAGGATCTTCGCGCCGCACTCTTTGGCAAAATTTGTAATATCCCTGTCAGAAGATACTATCTTAAGCAGTTTCGGATTGCGTGATTTATCTACCAGATGCTTGATAAGAGCATCTGCATGGCCGTAATCAGGCCCGACATCTGTCTTGGAAAACTTTACTTCAATATTCTGCTCATGTTTATTCTTGCCGTAGCCGTCAAAAACAAGTATACACTTAATTCCCCTGCCGAAATAGTGGCCATGGAGCTTTGAAACCATCGTATCAACGCAAATATCCTGCGATTGCTGAAGAAGCAGTTTCAGCTCTCCAACTTTATGAATAAGGTTATACGCGTCAATAATTATTGTCTCCATAACATTTATGGTTTATTCCTGTACATGAGTCTCGGGAAAGGTATCGATTCCCTTACATGATCCAGCTTGCATATCCAGCAGACAACCCTTTCAATACCCATGCCAAATCCGGAGTGCGGAACGCTGCCGAACCTCCTCAGATCCAGATACCACTGGAACGCGTCCATGGGCAGATTATGTTCCTTAATCCGTGAAGTTAATAATTCAAGGTTATCTTCACGCTCTGAGCCGCCGACTATTTCACCGTAGCCTTCGGGAGCCAGTACATCAACACCCCTGACAATTTTAGGATTCTCCGGGTCACGTTTCATATAAAAAGCTTTTGCTTCCGATGGCCAGTTATATACCATAACGGGCCTGTCATAATCTTCTACAACAGCTTCTTCGTGCGGCGCGCCAAAATCCTCGCCCCGGGGGAAAGGCCTTATTTCTTCTTCTCCACCGTCTGATTTCTTTCTGATAAGCGGAACGTTCTTTTTGTTTATGATCTCAACAGCTTCATCATAAGTGATCCTGGGAAACGGTTTTTTAATAGCTTCCAGTTTTGCAATGTCACGCTCCAGCACAGTAAGTTCCTTATACCTGTTTTTCAAGACACGCTCAACTATATATACTATAAAATCCTCAATAAGATCCATGTCATCAAAGAGATCGTAGTATGCCATTTCCGGCTCTATCATCCAGAACTCGGTCAAATGCCTGCGCGTTTTGGATTTTTCGGCACGGAACGTTGGGCCGAAATCATAAACTTTTCCAAGCGCCATTGCTCCGGCTTCTGCGTATAGCTGACCCGTTTGGGCAAGGTAAACTTTCCCGAGATCGAAATAATCTGAGCTGAATAAAGTTGTAGTTCCCTCTGCGGCATTCGGTGTAAATATCGGTGAATCAAAAAGTGTAAAACCGTTATCATACATGTAATCACGGCAGGCTTTAATAATTTCTTCGCGTACTTTCAATATTGCAATTTGCTTTGGTGAACGCACCCACAAATGCCTGTGATCGGCAAGGAATTCAATCCCGTGATCTTTGGGAGTTATGGGATACGGTTCTGCAAGCTGAACTATTTCAAGATCTTTTACCTGTAGCTCATACTCATCTTTCTTCGGATGTTTGGAAACAACTCCGGTTACAATAACAGATGATTCCTGAGTAAGCTTGCTGAAATCTTCCCACACTTTCTCCGAAACCTCTTTCTGCGAAACAACTCCCTGCATTATGCCAGAACCATCACGGAATTGCGGAAACATAAGCTTCCCTGATGTTCTTATGTTGTAAAGCCAGCCTCTCAAAATGACTTCTTCGCCAACAAAATCAGCAATTTTATCAATATAATAGCGTTTTTTCAAGCTTTGCTCCTTAAAAATATAGGTTTTTGTTGATAATCCGAAAGTTACCGAAAAATTGAGGTTCTTACAATGAAATAACGAAAAGCAAAAGTAAAAAGGCAGACAAACGTTAAACGGCAAATGTGAAACTGTATTCCTATTATCAAAATCGCATTTTCATTTTAGTATCCTGAAAATAATACTATTTTGCATCAGTTAATCGATTGTTCTATCCCGTTATTATTAACAAGAACGATATGAAAAAGACAATATTCTTTACACTTGTACTTCTCTTTACTGTATTTATTTCTTCCTGCACAACTGCATATATACCAACGGAAATAAATGCGCCTGCATTTAATGAACCTAACCAGTTTACCGGCGGAATATCATACGGCTCCAGCGGAACAAATCTCCAGCTTGGTTATTCGTTTTACAAAAACTTTGCAATAATTTCGGATATTTCTTATTTAAGGACAAGAGGAAGCGAACCCAGGTTTCAAAGGCAGTGGGAATTCGGGCTGGGTTACTTTACCAGGCTTCACAGAGATGATTCGGTTTATTATGAAGTGTTTGGAGGGTTCAGCAAGGCAACAACAAATTCATCTTATGAAGAGCAGGATTTTAGTAACGGCTCGGGATATGAGAACGCTGATTACTACAGGTTCTACGTTCAGCAGGATATATCTTTCCAGCATGAATTTATTGATTTGATCTTTGCGCTGAGGATAAACTATTTTAGTTTTACAAGGTATGAGCAATATGGAGCTGCGGATCCGGAGCTGCCCCGTGCATTTGGCATTGAGCCCGCTTTAAAACTGCGACTGGGCGGCGAGTACATTAAATTCAAACTTCAGTTTGGGTTATCACTTACTGAAACGGTGACCAAACATGAATTTAATTATAACAAGGGTTTCATGAATGTTGGTCTTGAATTCAGATTTTGAGTATATCACGCTTTTATTTCAATATTTTTTTGTGTACGGGTTCATGTCTGAAGTTTGGATATTCAACGTTTCACATCTGACGTTTCACATCTGACGCTTCACATCTGACGCTTCACTTTTTCACCGGTCTTCTCACAACATAATTGCCGCTTATTTTATATTTACCGTAGATCACATTGTTCTTGATATTATCACCGTTATCCTGCTGCCTGGTACCTGCCCACCATGCGAGCGCATAAAGGTCATTTTTAATTTTTACGAGTGACTCATAAATTATTACGTGCCCTCTCCATACGATAAGATCACCCTTCTTCGCATTCGAAATATCCTGAACACCGACTACGGGAAATATGTCTGTAAATCTGTCTGTATCAACCAGGTCACGGCATAGAGCATTCTCAGTCGGAGTCTTAAACCCTGATTTAAACAGAACATTCAATGCAAAGATATTACACTTGGTCGATCCCTTTAATAATGCCAGCCTGTTATTGAGCCAGTAAAGATAGGTTGAATCCTTTTTCGGAGAGTACATTTCTTTTTCCTGTTCGCTGACCGCAATTTTCATGATCTTAGCGCCGTCTGCATCTCCAACATCACTTACTTCTTTATTATCTTCAGTAGTTTCAGTGGTTTCTGTTGTTTCTTTATTTTCCTTATCATCCTCTTCTGTTCGTGATGCAGGAAAACAGCCAATTAAGTACAAGCCCAGAAAAAAGGCCAAAACCAGCAATACTAACCGTTTTATACTCATAACTTATATATTTATATAACTTATACAATAATAAGCTAAAGTTTTGATTTAAACAAATGAATATTATACCGAAAGTTCGGTATACTGAAAAAGCATTAATTTTAATAGAAATTTAGGTTTTTTTGAAACGATTTCTTTCCAAAAGTACTCTATAAATAGTCTCATAAGCCGGACATTTAAATAAATAAAAAAGCCATCCCGAAACTTACGGAATGGCTTATTTTGCTTTAATGGAGAATGTATATTATTAAAGCTATGGGTTCTGCAAAATATTTCTCATCTTTGTATCTTCATTTTTTACTTTTGCCTTTTCACTTTCTGCGCTTTTTGCAGTCCCGCGTATCTGCTTAGCGGGATCACGTATTTATTTCTTTTCATCATCAATCACTTCAAAGTCAGCGTTTTCAACCTTCTTATCATCTGTTTTTTGTGATTGAGATTGATCGCCGCCTGTTCCTGCATTCGGATCTGCACCGCCCTGTTCACCCTGTGAACCGGTTGCCTGGCTGTACATCGCTGATGAAGCTTCGTTCCATGCAGCGTTCACTGCTTCCATCGAAGATTTGATCTCGTCGTTGTTTGTTCCCTTAACTGATTCTTTCAATCTGCCAAGCGCCGTTTCGATCTTCATCTTCATTTCGGGAGTAAGCTTTTCACCGAATTCCTTTATCTGCTTTTCAGTCTGGAATATCAGGCTGTCAGCATGGTTCTTGGTATCAACTTCTTCGCGCTTTCTCTTATCATCGCCTTCGTGCTCTTTCGCGTCTTTTCTCATTTTCTCTATCTCTGCATCACTCAAACCGCTTGAGTGAGTTATCTTTATTGACTGCTCTTTGCCAGAAGCTTTATCCTTTGCTGCAACATGCAGAATACCGTTTGCATCAATATCAAATGATACTTCGATCTGGGGTATGCCGCGCTGTGCAGGCGGAATACCGTCGAGGTGGAACCTGCCAAGCGTTCTGTTATCCTGAGCCATGGGCCGCTCGCCCTGAAGGATATGTATTTCCACTGATGGCTGGTTATCTGCCGCAGTTGAAAATATTTCCGTTTTCTTCGTTGGGATTGTCGTATTAGCGTCAATCATTTTTGTCATAACTCCGCCAAGCGTTTCAATACCAAGCGATAGCGGTGTAACATCAAGCAGAAGTACATCTTTTACATCACCAGTTAAAACTCCGCCCTGGATTGCAGCACCGATCGCAACTACTTCATCGGGGTTTACACCCTTGTGAGGTTCCTTGTTGAATAAGTTTTTAACAGCTTCCTGAACCTTGGGAATCCTTGTTGAACCGCCGACTAAAATTACTTCATCGATCTGGTCAACAGTGTAGCCGGAATCCTGAAGCGCTTTTCTGCATGGCTCAATAGTTCTCTGAATCAGGTCATCAACTAATTTCTCAAATGTTGCTCTTGTTATAGTCATATCAAGATGCTTCGGGCCGTCAGCTCCGATTGTTACATACGGAAGCTTTACATCAGCCTGCGTTTGCTGCGAAAGATCGCACTTTACGCGCTCTGCTTCAACTTTAAGCCTCTGTAAGGCCATCGGGTCTTTCCTCAGGTCAATGCCTTCGGTCTTTTTGAATTCATCTGCCATATAATCCATCAGTCTCTGGTCGAAGTCATCACCGCCTAAATGAGTATCACCGTTGGTAGATTTAACCTGGAAATTCCCTGTTCCGTCAATCTCGTACAGCTCTAATATAGATATATCAAAAGTACCGCCGCCAAGATCATATACTGCAACTTTTTCATCTTTTTTCTTCTTGTCCAGTCCGTATGCAAGTGCTGCTGCAGTGGGCTCGTTGATAATTCTTTTTACTTCAAGCCCTGCAATTTTACCTGCATCTGTTGTAGCCTGTCTCTGTGCATCATTAAAGTAAGCCGGCACTGTGATAACAGCTTCGGTCACTTTCTGCCCCAGGTAATCCTCGGCAGTCTGTTTCATTTTCTGAAGTACCATTGCAGAAATTTCCGGCGGTGAATAAACCCTGTCACCTATCTCAACTCTGGCAGTATCATTTTCGCCTTTGATGACCTTGAATGATACCTTTGATGCTTCACTTGTGATCTCATCAAATCTCCTGCCCATAAATCTCTTTATGGAGGAAACTGTGTTATGCGGATTGGTAACTGACTGCCTTTTTGCTGCCTGCCCTACCAAACGTTCTCCGCCTTTGGTAAATGCAACAACAGAAGGTGTTGTTCTGTGCCCTTCCGCATTAGGAATTACAACAGGGTCACCCCCCTCCATCACTGCAACAACGGAGTTAGTAGTTCCTAAATCAATTCCGATAATTTTTCCCATAGTTTTGTTTGTCCTTTTATATTCTGAACGAAGTGAAGAATCCATTATCTTCAATTCCGGTTCATTTTATTTATTTAATGCTTCTTAATTCTTCAAATTCTTTCATAGCTTGTTCTCTTTCCGGATAGTCAGTACCCGAGACCATTTCAAAAAGCTCTTTTGCAATATCAAAGCTTTTTAAACTTTCCTCAAGATTCCCATCTGATTGAAATATCAAACCTTCTTCCTTCAGCATACGGGCTGCAAGGTAGATCTTTTCATTTTCTGTGTCCTTATCTTTACTGAACACATATTTTATCCCTTCTGCTCCCAGTGATTTCAAATGCTCGAGCCCAAAACCTGTAACCTGCTGGCTGAGCCCGTCGAGATCCGTCTTCGCATCAGCATACTGTTTCGTTTCCCTTTTCATAATTATCCCTGCGAGCGCTTTGAAAAACTCTTCGATCATCCTCATTATGTAGTCTTTATTCATATTACCTTCAATAAAATTGGCGCCGGAGTACCATCAGCTCCGGCACCATTAAAGCTGTGAAACATTACCTTCAATTAACCAACCTAACAACAATATCCAATATTACATCAGATCGAACTGCTGATTATTTTATATCGATCTGTTTTTCAACAATTTTCGCTTCTTCTGTCTTAGGCAGTGTGATGTTAAGTACACCTTCCTTGTATTCAGCAGCAATCTTATCAACTATTACCTCTGCCGGCAGAGTAAAGCTTCTGGTAAATGCGCCGAAGTTTCTTTCTATCCTGTAATAGTTCTTATTCTCGTCTTTCTGCTCTGATTTCTTTTCTCCGCTGATTGTCAGTACATCGCCTACGATATTGATCTTAACGTCATTCTTATCAACACCGGGTATCTCTGCATGAACATACAGATTGTTATTATCCTCGGTAACATCGACCCTGGGGGTAAATGAATTTCCGCCAAAGGGCTTAATATTAAAATCACCGCCAAAAGGTGAATCAAAATCTTCAAAGAACTTCTTCAGCTTTCTTTCGATGTGAGAAAGTTCGTTTGCCGGTCTGAATTTTACTAATGTCATTTTAAAAATCCTCCTACTTTAATTGTTTTTTTATTTTTGTTATTGTTAACACTCATAACTATACAATAGCCATGCCAAACTTTTTTATCGATTCCTGAACTTAAACGCAATTTCTAAAAAAGACAATTTGACAAAAAGTACATAAAATATGGCACTTTTTACACTATAATGAAATAATTTCCACTTCTATATGTCATTTTGTCACTCCTTGATTTTCATAAAATTTTTAGCTTATTTTGTAATAGCTCACCTTCATTTTAAAAGCAGAAATTATGAACAAGGAAATTATTTATACTAAATCGGCACCCGCACCGATAGGGCCGTATTCACAGGCGATCAAGCTTAATTCGGAAAATCCGTATTTCATTTATACTTCCGGCCAGCTGGCAATCGATCCCTTTACAAATGAATTCACCGGGGGAAGCATAAAAGAGCAAACAAAGAAAGTTCTTGATAATATCTCATCTATATTACATGAAGCAGGCAGTGACTTAAAGAGAGTGATTAAGACAACGGTATTCTTAAAGCATATGACAGACTTCACAGATATGAATGAGGTCTACGCGGAGTATTTCGGCGAATCGAAGCCTGCCCGAAGTACAGTGGGTGTTTCCCGTCTGCCAAAAGATGCGCTTGTTGAAATTGAAGCTATTGCTTATATTTGATTAAATATAAATGCATGCGGATTCACTTTATCGTTTAACTAACAACTTTGTATAACTTAACTTAATAATACTATGTCCCTTGAAGTACTTGAAATTAAAGAGCGTAAACTAAGGGTTTCGCATATGGCTGAAACCTTAGTGGCATCAGAAATAATCAAGCTTGCCGGAGAGATAAATGAAAAGATCAAAAACGGCGAGCAGATATACAATTTAACTATTGGTGATTTTGACCCTAAGGTCTTCCCTATTCCAATTGAGCTTGAAGAAGAGATCATCAGAGCATATAAAGAACATGCTACAAATTACCCTCCTGCCGATGGCCTTCTTGAAACACGGAAAGCGGTCGCTGAATTCATAAGCGAAAAGCAGGGGTTGAATTACAATCCTGCAACTGAGATACTGATGTCAGCGGGTGCAAGGCCGCTTATTTATGCTACATACCAAACTTTGGTCCAGCCGGGTGATACAGTAATTTTTCCCGTGCCATCGTGGAATAATAACCATTACACGCACCTTTCACACGCAAAGAAGATAGAAATAATCGCAACACACGAGAACCATTTCATGCCGACTGCGGCAGATATAAAACCTCACTTAAAAGGCGCAGCGCTGGTTTCACTTTGCTCGCCGCTCAATCCAACGGGTACAGTATTCAGTAAAGCGGACCTCACGGAAATCTGCGAAGCAATTGTTGAAGAAAACAATTCACGCGGCGAAAATGAAAAACCACTTTACCTGATGTATGACCAGATATACTGGGTATTGACCTACGGTGAAACCGAGCATTACGACCCGGTAACACTTGTTCCCGAAATGAGGAATTACACGGTCTTCATTGACGGCCTTTCCAAAGCATTTGCAGCAACCGGCGTAAGGGTTGGCTGGTCATTTGGCCCCGCAAAAGTAATAGGCAAGATGAAATCTATCCTTTCCCATCTCGGTGCATGGGCGCCGAAAGCAGAGCAGGTTGCTACTGCAAGATACCTGAACAGAAAAAGTGATGTTGATAATTACCTCGTAAAATTCAAAGAAGAAATTCACTCAAGGCTCGACGGATTTTACAATGGTTTTATGGCATTAAAGAGTGAAGGATTCCAATTAGATGCAATTGCGCCGCAGGCTGCGATTTACCTGACTGTTCAGTTTAACCTGCACGGAATGAAAAAAGCTGACGGAACAGTACTTGCTAACACAAAAGATATCACCAAATATCTGCTTGAGGAAGCACGTGTAGCTATTGTGCCGTTTTACGCATTTGGTGATTCGGATAATTCAGCATGGTACCGTTTATCAGTAGGCACCTGCAAGTTAGAGGAAGTTGAAAAAGTAATAGCAAGTCTAAGAAAAGCATTGGCGAAGCTTTCATAATAAAAAATTGAAACTATAAAAAAAGGAGCTAATTAGCTCCTTTTTTTTGTGAAGATGGGGATAGCTGCTTATATATTGAATTTAAACCCGCCCATGAACTGGAAACCGCTGTTTTTACCGCTGATATTCGGGATCTTTACGACATTTGATAACCCTAGGGAGTAACCTCCTCCGATAAACATATCGGTTTTATTGGCTATATGGAATTCGAGTCCGCTTCCGAAAAAGAGTCCGAAATCAATAGTTTCGAAAACAGTGCTGGCGTCTGATGTCTGAGTCTGCACACCGTTTGTTGCTTCCTCGCTTGCCGAAAGCTGGATTCCAAGTGTAGGTCCTGCCATGATATATGGTTTAACTTCTGTCAGTGGGAAGTTTATTTTTAGCAGAACCGGTATTTCAAGATAACCAAGCCTGTCCGTAAATGTAACTCCGTTGCCGGAAGATGAGAAGCCCTTCATTACGTATCTTAACCCGGGTCTTATGGAAATTAATCTTGAGACTCCGATATCTGCAAAGCCGCCGACTGTGAATCCTGCTCTGCCATTTGTAGTTATGTCAGGTGTTACACTTATGTTTGAAAGGTTTAACCCTCCTTCGATACCAAATCCTGTACTTTGTGAATATGAATGCTGCATAAATGTTATTGATACTGCAAGTAAAAACAACATGGTAACTGATTTTGAGAATTTCATTTTTTTTCTTTCTTTTTTAGTTTATTGAATTATTGATTTAGTTTTCTTTTTAATTTACTGTATAGTTTGATGTAACATCATAATTTGAATTGTTCTGCCCGGGGATCGATCCTGTAAAGTTCATTTTCCACTGCTGGCCGTTCTCTACCCCTGTGTACTCGTTAATTATGTATGTCGTATCCTTGCTGTAAACATAATTTGTATTAGCGTAGCTGATCGTATCTGAAAATTGCTGGACATCATATTTGCAGATTATCGTTGATACCTTCACATCCACTGAGGGCCTGAACAGGAATTGTGTGCCTCCGAAATTCCCGCCCTGTTTTGATATCTGGAACGATACCTGTGAGTTAAAATTCGGGCCTATCACCCCGTCGTTTTTGCTGCAGCCTGTAATAATTACTGTAAATAATGCAGCAAGTACCACAGTCAGTTTAATTGCTTTGATTGTTTTCAATTTGTAAATCCTTTCTTATATTGATTGTTATTTGAAATATTGTTTTCAGTTATGTACCTGTTGAAATACAGCTCCATGCTGTTTTCATCGGGCAGCCCTGCGATTTCGTTCAAAATTGTGACCGAATCTGCAGTAAAAGTGTAACTGGACATATTATACTCAGTACCTTTACCAATTGGTGAATATCTGTTTATTACATTCCAGATTCTTTGGTCATCAACCGGTTTGAAACGGAATTCTGAATTTCCCGTCAGCGTCTGAGGGTTTATAGACAGATTTTCCCTGTTATCTTTCCGGCTCTTTACTTCCGCCGTACTGTTGCTTCTGATGCTCAGAAGTATAAGAACTGCCATCAGGAAAAAGACCAGGAGCAGAAAATAATGAATTCTAATTGTTTTCAATTGATGCATTCCTTTTTTGATTTAGT
>JANWKI010000155.1 GCA_025451455.1 Ignavibacteria bacterium | reverse complement strand
TCAGCCATATGGGCTTTATACTGCTTGGTATTGCGGCGCTTTCAGTTGAATCGATACAGGGAAGTATCATTCAAATGGTAAACCACGGTCTTTCAACAGGCGCGCTCTTCCTGTTTGTTGGCTTTATTTATGACAGAAGACATACCAGGGAGATAGCTGATTACGGTGGTATCATTAAAACCATTCCGATATTGGGTTCCCTGTTCCTCGTGATCTCTCTTTCATCTATCGGGCTTCCGGGGTTAAACGGATTTATCGGTGAGTTCATGATATTGATAGGCACATTTAACTCAACAATACTGAATAACCATACATATGCAATAGTTGCAACATCAGGGGTAGTACTGAGTGCAGTATATTTGCTTTGGATGTACCAGAGGGTATTTTTCGGTCCAATTACAAAGGAAGAAAATAAAATTATACCTGATCTTAATTTCAGGGAAATATTTGCTTCATCACTTTTGATAATTTTCATTTTATGGATTGGTGTTTACCCCAACACATTTTTGAGCAAATCCGAGGCTTCAGTAAAGAAACTTGTTGAAAATGTTCAGCTTGTTAAAAAGAACCTTTTGAGAATACCATAAGCAGAAATGCTATGAATAATCTTAAGTATATTATTTTTTCCGCAGTATTTTTATATACATTGCTGATTGTCAGCTGTTCTGATGAAACGACAGCGCCTGAACCGCCGACAAGGCTGGTAATACTTTACTATCCCGAGTTCGATATGATAATCCCTGATACACCCGTCACATTCAGATGGGGGACAACAACACAGATTGCAGACAGTTTCAAGCTTGATATATCGCATGACAGCAATTTTGCATCTTTCTATTTGAGGAAGGGGCTTACTGTGCAGCAGTATACAATCGACCTGCCTGTTGACACGAATTATTACTACTGGAGAGTTGCCGGATTCTGGAGAAACCCTGTTGATTCTGATATGAGTATTACAAATAAATTCAGGCAAAGATAAGTGCCTTAACACCGATTAACCAAATTCAATTTACCTGATGGAACCGAGTATAGTAAGCATATTACCCTTTATATTCCTGTTGCTTGCAATAGCTGTAATGCCTTTTGCTGCACCTAAATTCTGGCATGAGAATTATCATTGGGTCTCGCTCGGGCTTGGTTTCATTACCGCTGCATACTATTTCCTCATAACTAAAGGGTGGAACGTATTACACTCTGTTGAAGAATATGTTATGTTTATTTCTCTGCTTACTTCCTTATATATTGTTTCAGGGGGGATTTTTATTGACATAAAGGGACTAGCAACCCCCTTTAGAAATGTAATGCTGCTTGCCTTCGGCGGACTGCTTGCAAATTTTATCGGTACAACAGGCGCCTCAATGCTTCTTATCAGGCCGTTCATTAAGACAAATAAGCTCAGAGTTACTGATTTTCATATAGTCTTTTTTATTTTTATTGTTGCAAATGTGGGAGGGGCTTTGACACCAATTGGCGACCCTCCGCTGTTTCTCGGCTTTCTGAAAGGTATCCCTTTCTTCTGGATAATAGATAAGGTATTTCTAAAATGGCTGACCGCTCTTATTATACTTCTTGTCATCTTTTATATTTACGATTACATTAATTTCAAAAAACAGCCAGAAGAAATTGAAGAAAAAGAAATTAAGGCGAAGGAAAAGCTCACTATAAAGGGGAGTTTTAATTTCCTCTTTCTTGCGGTAATAATAGCATCCGTATTTATAACAAAACCGGTATTCCTTCGTGAGTCTATCATGCTGCTTACAGCATTTCTATCATACAAATTAACCAATTCCGAAATTCACAAAAGGAATCATTTCAATTTTCAGCCTATCAAAGAAGTTGCATGGCTCTTTATCGGAATATTCGTTACCATGACCCCTGCTCTGGAACTATTGAGATTTCATTCTTCGGAACTTGGAATAAGCTCACCAACGCAATACTACTGGCTCACCGGTTCCTTATCAGGATTTCTGGATAATGCTCCAACTTACCTTACATTCCTGAGTGCCTCAATGGGTTTGTACGGACTGGATATTAACAACATTTCTAATGTTCTGCTTTTTATTGCCAGCCACGAAAAACATGTTCTCGCGATATCAATTTCATCAGTATTTTTCGGGGCAATGACTTACATCGGCAACGGTCCGAACTTTATGGTGAAATCAATAGCAGATCATCAAAACGTAGAGACACCCGGATTTTTTGGGTATATGCTGAAGTTCTCAATTCCAATATTAATACCGATTTATATACTGATATGGCTGTTGTTCATCGCTTGAAATGCAAAAATGTAATTGAATACCGAGAGATTCAACCTTGTTCAAACCTTTTATAAACTTTATATTTGTATATGGATATTGCTAAAAAGTGCTCGTGCGGCCATTCTATTGGTGACCCGCTGATAGTTGCCAAGACCCGCTACACTAAAAAAGGTTATGTTCTCTTATCAATGGGTTTCAGTGCCAGGCCAACTGAGGTAGTATTCCAGTGCCAGCAATGCAAAGAAATTATCAGTTCCTCAACCGAGGAAATTATAATAGAAAAATACAGATATAATTCTGATATAATTAATTAAACAGATCATAAATGAAAACACTTACTGTCTTTTTTGCCCTCCTTTTTGCATCTCTATTTGCTTTCTCACAGGATATTTCCGGAGATAAGTTCAGGTACCCGCTTGAGATGGATGTTAAACCGAACGTGAACCCGGTTCCCGGACCGATAAACACAATCCCTTCTCACCCTCTTTTTTTCAATATCAATATTTCTGCTCAATCAGCGCCTCAGAATGAACCATCAGTTTGCATCAGCAGGAAAGACCCGAACAGAATAGTTGCTGCATGGCGTGATTTCAGGTATGGAATTGACCCGGTTGCAAACAGAAGAGTGGGGTACAGCTATTCAACAAATGGGGGATTGACCTGGTCAGTTTCACAGATTCTTGATTCAATGCTGCTCCCGACATTAACACGCAACAGTGATCCCGTCGTAACAGTTGATACAGCGGGGAATTTCTATATTGCAGTAATTGCTATTCCGTTTTCAGGGGCTGCAAACCTTACGCTTGCTGTATATAAATCAACCAATAGCGGAGTGTCATTTCCACAGGCATTTATCTGCGCCCAATCGGGAAGCGAAGATAAGGAATGGATAACAACCGATCTTAGCCCGGAAAGCCCGTTTCAGAATAATCTTTATATCAGCTGGACCCGTTTTTCAGCGATTACAGGTATTAAACTTGTTTCGTCATCAAACGGGGGTGTAAACTGGTCAACTCCGGTTGCTGTAAGTGATCAGACAAGCGGCCTTCAGGGATCAAACCTGTGTACAAGTCCGGATGGACAGGTAAATGTAGTTTGGCTTGGCTTTTCTGGTAATGCCGATGTGACTTTTGATAAATCAACAGACGGAGGGTTAACTTTCGGTACAGACCAGATAATTGCTTCCGGGCTTTTTCCGGATGGTTTGCCAAACAATGTAAATACTTTCCCGACTATGGCTGTTGATCTTTCTTCGGGCACAAGGAGCGGTTGGATTTACGTTGCATTTGCCGATAACCGCAATGGTGACTGCGATGTATTCGTTACGAAATCAACTAATGCAGGAACAAACTGGTCAGCGCCTGTCAGAGTTAACAATGACGCTATTAACAACGGTAAAATCCAATACTGGCCCTGTATTGCAGTAAATGAAACAGGTAACATGGCGATAATTTTCATGGATACACGCAATACAAGTTCAAATACCATAATAGAAGCATTTATTGCACGATCAAATGACGGCGGAGTAACATTTACTAACGAACTCGTCAGCGGTGAACAGTCACCAACCGATATACCCGGCAGTAACGTTAGGTTTGGTGATTATATTGATATTGATTACGTTGGGCAGAGTATCGTGCCGGTGTGGACTGATGAAAGAGCCGGCGGGTTCAATATGGATATTTATACTTCAGAAATTACCGAAGTACTTGGAATCGGGCCGACCGCGGGGATTATTCCTGATAATTATTCTTTGCATCAGAATTATCCCAACCCGTTCAATCCAACGACAAATATTATTTTCGGTCTGCCTAAAGAGTCATACGTGACAGTTGAAATATATAATTCCATTGGCCAGCATTTAAAAACTATTGCAAGCGGTAAATACGTGGCAGGTAATCATTCTGTAAAATGGAATGCATCCGGTTATTCAAGCGGCGTTTATTTCTGCAGATTAATTGCAAACGATTTTTCTGAAACCAGGCCAATGCTGCTTGTAAAGTAATAATCGTATTATGTTTGAGAACCCGTGACAACCGGGTTTTCAAACATAGTTTATTCATTCTTTTATTTTAGTTCTTTTAATAACCTCTTAAGTAAAACTATCATGAAAAAAAATATTTTAAGAAATCTTTTCGTGCTGTTAGTTATATTTTCATTTGCATTTATTTATTTAAACTGTGATGATGCTGGAGTCGAAACTAAAGAAACCCAATTCTGCATTTCTGACCAGATATCAAACTGGACCCTTGGCGCTAAAACTCTGCATGCATATGTGAAGAGCTCACAGGGGGGTTCATACTCGGTGGCTGAGTGCCCGGTTGATGCCGGAGGAAACTTTAATCTTTGCCTGCCGGAAACTGTTTCGGATACAACGCTTTTTTCATCAGACTCAATATTTTACATCGGGTGCAGCGGAGGAAATGTTTCTTTCAATCCCCCTGACGTAAGAGGTACAGAGATCAGCAGTTTTAAAATTAAGGATGGAACGACTGTAATAGGCTATATAAGGAAGAACAATTATGATACTCTTTATGTAGGAGCATTTTCCCTCCTGTATATATGGGTCAATAAGAATGTCACTGTAACCGGCACCGAAATATGTTCAGGCGATTCTCTGAAATTTGACGGCTCTGCAGTGAGCGGGTGGGATAAAATTGTAAAAAACTGCACGAACCTTTATTCAGGAGGCAGATCATATTTATATAATACAAACGAGCCGGCAGGCGCTATTTGGGAATATATATCCTATTAAAATGAAAATATCTGAATATTCTTTCACTTGTTTGGAGCGGTTCCTTAATTATGTTAAGATCGATACTCAATCTGACCCTGAATCCAAAACCTTTCCTTCGACGGAAAAACAAAAGGACCTGGGCAAAATACTTGCTGAGGAACTGAAGCAATTGGGTATTAAAGATGCCCATATGGATGAGTTTTGCTATGTCTACGGGACAATTGATTCAAATACAGATAAAAAAGTGCCGGTAATTTGCTTTTGCGCGCATATGGATACTTCCCCTGACTCCAGCGGGAAAAATGTTAAACCTATAGTACATAAAAATTATTCAGGCGGCGATATTTTGCTGCCGGGTGATCCCTCACAAATACTTAAACCGGGAGCGCATCCGGAGCTATTGAATCAAATCGGGAATGATATCGTTACTTCTGACGGTACAACCCTGCTTGGAGCTGATAATAAGGCCGGAGTAGCCGAAATAATGGATGCGGTGAATTTTTTTATGACACATCCTGATGTAAAACACGGAACAATTAAGATATTATTCACTCCCGATGAGGAAGTTGGCAGGGGAGTAGATAAACTTGATCTAAAGAAGCTCGGAGCCCGGTTTGCCTACACAATTGACGGCGAAAAGCTTGGAAATATTGAAGACGAATCGTTTTCGGCGGATTCTGTTACCATAAAAATTAACGGAGTTATAACTCACCCCGGATATGCCAAAGGAAAGCTGGAAAATGCCATTAAAATAGCGGGTGATATCATTGCCAGACTGCCGGGCGATTCACTTTCTCCTGAAACTACAGAGGGCAGGGAAGGGTTCATTCACCCTACATCTGTCAGCGGGGGAGCTGAAACTACGACCCTCAGATTCATAATTCGTGACTTTGCAACAGAAGGACTTGCAGAAAAAGAAACATACCTGGAAAACCTTGTA
>JANWKI010000154.1 GCA_025451455.1 Ignavibacteria bacterium | reverse complement strand
CTTGGTATTGTTGATCTTTTCAATAAAAATGGATTGAAAATCTTCGGCCCGTCAGCATCAGCGGCAAGACTTGAAAACAGCAAGATCTTTGCTAAGGACTTCATGAAAAGACACAATATCCCAACAGCAGGTTTTGAGGTCTTCAGTTCGAAAGATCATGAAAAGGCTGCCGAATACCTTAAACGGTCTGCTTACCCGCTAGTGATAAAGGCTGACGGCCTTGCTGCAGGAAAAGGTGTGGTAATTGCGGAAAATGAGACGCATGCTCTTTCAGCAATAGAAGAGTTTTTCGGAAAGAAAATATTTGGAAATGCCGGTGAAAATATTGTGATAGAAGAATTTCTGACCGGAAGCGAAGCCTCAATATTTGCAATTTGTGACGGTAAGAATTACGAGCTGTTACCTTCATCGCAGGACCATAAAAAAATCGGAGATGGCGAGACAGGAAAAAACACAGGCGGTATGGGAAGTTATGCTCCTGCTTCCAAAATTGTTACACCTGAAATATTAGAAAAGGTAAAGAAGAAAATAATTGAACCGGTCCTGAATAAAATGAAAAGTGAAGGGAACGAATTCCGGGGATGTTTATATTGCGGTATAATGATTGATAAGAATAAAGATCCTTATGTTATTGAGTTCAATACCCGGTTCGGAGATCCTGAAACACAGGCTGTTCTTCCGCTTGTAAAATCTGATTTTCTTGAATTACTCTTAGCCTCTGCAGACGGAAGAATCAATGAATACAGGATAGAAAACACCAATGAACATTGCGCCAGTATTGTGCTTGCCTCACTAGGTTATCCTGATAAGTATGAAACAGGAAAAGAAATAACAGGACTGGATAATATCACAAATGATTGTGTTGTTTTCCATGCAGGTACAAAGGCTGTTAGCGGAAAGATACTTTCTGCCGGAGGAAGAGTACTAAATGTGACCGGAAGATCTGCAAAAGACCTTAAGACAGCAATTGAAATTGCATATAATAATGCGGAAATAATAAATTTTGAAAACAAGTATTACAGGAAAGATATAGGCCAAAAAGGCTTATGATCTCAGATTGCATTCGGTCTTTTTATCAGACGAACTTCAGTAAAGGAAATATAAAATAATGAATATTCTCGTAACAGGCGGTGCAGGTTTTATCGGATCGCAAATTGCAGATGCATACATCGGTAATGGGCACGATGTAATAATAATTGATAATATGTCAACCGGAGTGAAAGAGTATATAAATCCAAAAGCCGAATTCTATGAAATGGATATATGTGATGATAAGATAAAAGAAGTTTTCTCTAAGCATAAAATAGAACTTATTAATCACCATGCAGCGCAAATTGACCTCAGGAGATCAGTTGAAGACCCTAAATTTGATATTAATGTAAACATTGCAGGCTCAGTAAATCTGCTGCAGAACGCAATTACTAGTGGAGTAAAAAAATTCATATTTGCATCAACCGGCGGCGCTATGTATGGTGAGCATGATTATTTCCCTGCTGATGAGAATCACCCAACAAGACCCTACGCTCCTTATGGAATAAACAAAATGTGTGTTGAAAAGTATTTATATTATTATAATCATGTTTACGGACTTGACTACATTGTTTTAAGGTATGCAAATGTATACGGCCCCAGGCAGAATCCTCATGGTGAGTGCGGTGTAATTGCAATATTTACCGATAAAATATTGAAAGAAGTGGAGCCCCTTATTAACGGCGATGGTAAACAGACCCGTGATTATGTTTTTGTAAGTGATGTTGTAAATGCCAATGTTCTTGCAATCGAAGCAAAAGGCCCCGCTACGTATAATGTTGCAACAACCAGAGAGACCGATGTGAATTATATTTTTGACAGGATCAATCACTATGCCGGTATGAACTTTTCAGAAAAGCACGGACCCGCAAAGCTTGGGGAACAGGTTCGGTCAGTTTTGAGCTTCGAAAAAATAAGTACAGAGCTTGGCTGGAGCCCGCAAACGGATATTGAAACCGGGTTGAAATTAACAACAGAATATTTCAAAAATAACAAAAGGTAGTATAAAATCAGAAAAGCATATTGTTAAAGTCATTGGCTGAAAAAATACTCGGATCTAAAAAACCTGCAATAGCAAGAGGGATATCGCTTGTTGAAAACGAGTCTAAGCAGGCAGGTGAACTTCTGAAACTGCTTTATAAACATACCGGAAACGCTTATTTAATTGGAATTACTGGGCCTCCCGGAGCGGGGAAAAGTACTCTTACAAATTGTCTGACCAAGATATTAAGGGAAAAGGGATTTAAGGTAGGAATTATCTGTGTTGACCCGACTAGTCCTTTTACAGGCGGCGCGCTTCTGGGTGACAGGATCAGAATGCAGGAGCTTGGAATTGATGAAGATATTTTCATACGTTCCATGGCAACACGCGGGAGCCTAGGCGGTCTTTCCAAAAAAGCCAAAGAGGCCAGTGAAATACTTGATGCTTCGGGTAAAGATTTCATTATTTTAGAAACAGTCGGGGTAGGGCAGTCGGAGCTTGATATAGCGCAGACAGCAGATACTACAATAGTAGTTCTCGTTCCGGAATCGGGAGATGCAGTGCAGACCATGAAGGCGGGACTGATGGAAATTGGTGATATATTTGTTATAAATAAATCCGATAGGGACGGCAGTGATGCACTTGGTGTAGCGCTGAGAACGATGCTCCATTTGAAAATGACTAAAGAAAGCGACAGGCAGATACCCGTCGTAAAGACTGTCGCTTCGAAAAATAAGAATGTTGGGGAGCTTTATGACTTTATTATACTGCACAAGGAGTACCTTATGAAAAACGGTAAGCTTGCAAAGAAAAGAAAAGAGAATCTGTTAAAACAGATCAATCTACTGGTAAATAATAAACTGGAAAACAAGTTTTGGACAGCGGGAAAGAAAAAAGAACTTGAGGAGAATATTGAGAAGATCTCTGAAAGAGAGTTAACTCCCTATGACTTTGTCGATAATCTGTTTTACTCTGGAAATTAATAATTAAACTAAAATATCATGGATTTCAACCTGACAGAAAATAATTTAGAGATTCAAAAACTTGCAAGGGATTTTGCTCAAAACAGGATTGCTCCCACAGTCATGCAGTTTGATGAATTCTCGGAATTCCCGATGGCTTTGGCAAAAGAGCTTGGTGACATGGGTTTTCTTGGTATCATGTTCCCTGAAGAGCTGGAAGGCTCGAACCTTACAACTGTTGATTATGCGATCATTGTTGAGGAAATATCAAGAGTTGATCCTTCTCTCGGCCTGACTGTTGCTTCTCATAACGGACTTTGCACAAATCATATTTACACATTTTCCAGTGATGAGCTTAAAAAGAAATACGTCCCCGATCTTGCTTCAGGCAGAAAACTTGGCGCATGGGGTTTAACGGAAAATGTTTCTGGAAGTGATGCTGCTGGCATGCTTACTACAGCCGTGAAGCAGGGTGATAATTATATTATTAACGGCAGCAAAAGCTTCATTACCCAGGGTGGTGTCGGGGAAACTGCTGTTGTAACAGCCTATACTGATAAGTCAAAAGGTTCAAAAGGAATTTCGGCATTCATACTTGAAAAAAGTTTTGCAGGGTTTTCTGTTGGGAAAAAGGAGAACAAGCTTGGAATGAGATCAAGCGATACATGTGAGTTAATATTTGACAATTGCATGGTTCCGGCTTCAAATCTGATCGGCAAAGAAGGAGAAGGCTTTAAACAGTGTATGCAGATTCTTGATGGAGGGAGGATATCTATCGCCGCCCTTAGTGTAGGTATTGCACAGGCAGCGCTTGATCACTCAATCAAGTATTCCAAGCAGCGCAAACAGTTCGGAAAACCGCTGGCAGATTTCCAGGGAATCCAGTTCAAGATCGCAGATATGGCAACCGAAGTTGAAGCTGCCAGATTATTGACTTTAAAAGCAGCTGTAATGAAAGATGAAGGAAAAGATTTCAAATTTGCCGCATCTCTGGCAAAATATTATGCCAGCGAAATTGCGACAAAAGCTACAAACGAGGCAATTCAGATCCACGGTGGTTATGGTTTTATAAAAGAATTCCCGGTTGAAAAATTGTACAGGGATGTAAAGCTGACAACTATCGGCGAAGGTACAAGTGAAGTCCAGAAGATGATAATGGCCAGACAGCTGGTAGATATGTATTAATCTAACATAATTATTATATTGACTATAATATTTTTAATAGTTATTGTTGTTAAGTCTTAATCAAATTATCATAACTTCAAGGTTAAGGGAGAAAAAAATAATGAAAATCTTACTATCTCTAATTTTAATCTACGGATTAATTTATTTTGCCGGCTGTAATGAAGAAGCACTTGTAACACCTTCTCAAACTTATCCTTATATCCAGCATACGGCATTTTCAGTAAATACTTCGCTTTGGACTCCAAATGATCACACTATTAAGTACACAGTTACTATGCAGAATATCGGAACCGGAACTGCAGAAATCATAAGAACTCAGTTATTCTATAAGAAACCATCATCCACCGAACGTGCCACAAGATATTTATTATGGTTAAACACTGATAGCAGCAAGGTTCAGATACCTCCGGGCGGATCGGTCACATACGAAGTATCTGATACAGTGGGTTACGTGGATTCCGTGTCGTATTGGAATTTATCTTATAATGCAAATACTCAAAAGAACGCCCCGTAATTGGAGTAATTACATCATTTAATATAAAATTTTACCCGATTAATGTTATTAATCGGGTTTTTTATTTATCCGAATATAGTAGTCCACAGGATATAATCAAGTATTAATGTCATAGAAGCAGCAAGGACAAATGCACGAATAGTTGCATTACCTACACCAAGCGCTCCGCCCTGGGCATTTAAGCCAACGTGGCACCCGAGAATTGAAATTGAAGCTCCGAAGAAAATCGCTTTTATTAATCCTCCCACAATATCTTTAATATCAAAAACTCTTTTGGCACTGTTAAAAAATACCTGGAAGGATACGTCCTGAAAAAAGTAAGCTACACCAAACGCACCCATTATAGCGATGAAGTTAGCAATAATAGTCAGCAGAGGCAGCATGATAATGCTTGCAAGAAATCTTGGCATTACAAGGTATCTTACCGGATTTATTGCAAGAGATTCAAGTGCATCTATTTGCTCAGTTACTTTCATTGTCCCAAGTTCAGCCGCTATCGATGCGCCAATCCTTCCGGCAAGTACAATTGCAGTAAGCACGGGACCCAACTCGATGAAAATTGCCTTAGTTACAGCTGAGCCTAAGTAAGAAAGAGAAATAAATCCCTGGAACTGGTAGGCAGCCTGCCATGCAGAAACCGCTCCGGTAAAAAAGCCGATAATTATCACAAGAGGGATTGACCCAACTCCGATGTGTTCCATCTGGTCTAATATGAGCTTCCTGTCTCTAAATACTCTTGGTAAACTGCTGATAATACCCCAAATAAGGTAGGAAATTCTACCTATTTCAAGAAAAAAGAATTCAATTCTATCAATAATCCAATCAAAAAGTCTCGTCATATACAGCAAATATGATTAATATAGTATAGTTTATCAATTCAATAAAAATAGTTTGGAGGCTCATGAATATCTTTCCCTGTAAGGAAATATTTTGTAAATAATGATTGTTAAAAAAACGGATAAAATTCTAAAATTAAATTAAAGCATTGCAAGAATTATAATTTATTTTTAGATTATATCATCAAAAACGTAAAAAAACCAATTCC
The DNA here is from genome assembly GCA_025451455.1 of Ignavibacteria bacterium. Taxonomy (GTDB): domain Bacteria; phylum Bacteroidota; class Ignavibacteria; order Tepidaquicellales; family OLB5; genus OLB5. The sequence goes on along the minus strand of JANWKI010000154.1, from coordinate 1,638 downwards.
ACTAACATGAAAAAGTTATTCTTTCTTTTGTTATGCCCTCTTTGCCTTTCACTTTTTAGTTTCAGAGATGGTCAGGAATTTAAATATAAAAAGCTGGAGGACAGAGTAATTCTCAGACTCTCTGACGGAGCAAAATATCAGCCGGGAATTATCAATATAAAATTTAAGCAGCAAAATAACAGCTTCACAAGTTTAACAACAGGTGCTCTTACAATAGATAACATTCTGGCACAGCATCAGGTTTTCAGTGTATTTAAGCCTTATCCGCTCAAGGCGAATTTGAATATGAGGAAAATTGGTGATGAAGATCTTGCGAAATTCATGAGAATAAAATACAGGGGCAATATTGACCCAACGGAACTTTCCCGTGAGATCTTTGAAAGCAATAAAGATATTCTTGAATGGGCAGAACCTGAGTTTGTTTATGATTCATATTTTATTCCAAATGATCCGAATGTTAGCGGCCAGTATCATATCAGCAGAATAAACTGCTACCAGGCATGGGATCTGAATCAGGGAGATACAAGTGTTTACATAGGTATAGTTGATAGCGGAAGCGATTTAGACCACCCTGATCTTGCAGCAAATATCAGATACAATTATGCTGATCCAATAAATGGCCTTGATGATGATGCTAATGGTTTCGTTGATGATTTTAAAGGCTGGGATTTTTATTATTATGATAATGATCCTAATATTATGGGAGGAAGCGATCATGGTTCACATGTATCAGGTGATGCATCACAGGTTACTAACAATGGTGTTCATGGCTCCGGAGCAGGTTTCAAAACGAAGTTAAGAATTACTAAACATGCTCCTGATGTTCCAAGCACCAGTATTTTTAATTCCAATGACGGAATTGTTTATCAATATCAAAATGGCGCTAAAGTAATTAATTGCAGTTTTGGAAGTCCTTCGTACAGTTCTGCTACTCAAACCATAGTAACAAATGCATGGAATGCAGGAACAGTAGTTTGCGCATCGTCTGGTAATGACGGGCAGGAAACACCCAGATACCCTGCATCATACGATAACGTGGTAAGTGTTGCGGCTAGCGGAAGCACTGATCTTAAAGCAAGTTTTTCCAACTGGCACTCGACTGTAGATGTAACAGCACCCGGAGAGAATATTCTGAGCACTGTTTGGGATAACAGTTATGCTGTTTTCAGCGGAACATCAATGTCATCTCCAATTACAGCCGGTGTGGTCGGATTAATAAGATCCAAATATCCTTCATGGAACCCTACGCAGGTTGTTGACAGATTAAAACTGGGCGTTGACAGTATTTATAATCTGAATCCATTATACATTGGGATGTTAGGAACCGGACGTGTAAATGCATTCAAATGCCTGTCAGATTATCCGATAATTTCTTTGCTCTCAAAAACAGCGAGTGATTCTTTATACGGAAATAATGATGGAGTGTATGACATTAATGAAGTTGTTACCATTAGTATGAATTATAAGAACATATGGCTCAGTGGCAGCAATATTTCATTAAGGCTTGTCAGTTCTGATCCTGATGTTGAAATAGTTCAGGATTCTTTGTTTGCCGGAACTCTGGCAGCTTATACTACTTATTCAACAGCTCCTTCAAATACATTCAGGGTGAAAGCAAAACCGTCCTGCCCGTTCGAT
>JANWKI010000153.1 GCA_025451455.1 Ignavibacteria bacterium | reverse complement strand
ATTGCAAATGCAATGATGAGAAAATCAATCCCGGTCTGAATGAAATTGCCGTAATTCAGGGCTACAGCTTCAGCAACTTTGCCGGAGGGATCAACAGTGCCCTCTTTAAGTACAAATTTCAAAGAGGTGAAGTTCATGCCTCCCAAAAGCAGGCCGATTGGCGGCATTATGATATCGTCAACAATTGAAGAGACTATCTTCCCGAATGCCGCACCGATAATAACTCCAACTGCCAGATCTACTACATTGCCGCGTGATATAAATTCCTTAAATTCTTTTGTTAAGCTCATTTCGACTCCTTTTTTGGTTTATGTACAAAATTACTAATTAATTCAAAACAAATGCACTCTTATAAAAATCTGTGGAATGTTAATAAATAAAGTATTAATATGCATTAAGCATGAAAAACGATACTCAGAAAAAGGATCTTCAGAAGGAAAACGAGATATTACGGAAGAAGGTCGGTGATCTTGAAAAGCAGATTGAAACGCATGAGTTTTCACTGTACAGCTATCCAAAAGTGGTTGAAAATGCTCCAATAGCCTTTACACGGGTTTTACACGATACACAGGGATATGCACTTGCCAATAAAGAATTTACAGGCCAGTCCGGTTACACCAGGGAAGAATTTAATGCACTTACTGACGAAGAAATTCTGGGTATCATTCATAAGGATGATCTTGACGGATTCCTTGAAGCACATGGTAAGTGGTGCGATAACAAATTCAAGGATACTTTCCGCTATATTTACCGTATAATAAACCGTGTCGGCAGATTGCTGTGGCTTGATGTTTATTATTATGCCGAAATGGGACCGGACGGAGTACCATATGCTGTTGACCAGATATATATTGATATTACCGACAGGATAGATACAGAAGAAAAACTCAGGGAAAGCGAGAACAAGTACAGAAAACTTGCGGAATCAGTTCCTGCTGCTATCTTTATTTTTTCGGGCAGCCGGTTCCTTTACTGCAATGATTATTCAACCGAAATTACAGGGTACAGCCGTGAAGAGTTATTTGAGATGGATTTCTGGGATATAGTTCACCCGGACTTTAAAGATATTGCGAAAGATAGAGGATACCAAAGGCTAAATGGTGAAAATGTACCTTCCAGGTATGAAATTAAAATTATAGACAAAAATGGAAATGAAAAATGGATGGATTATACCGGCAGCCTTATTGAGTACCGGAATAAATCTTCGGTGCTTGGAGTGTCTTATGATATCACTGAACTGAAAAAAACACAGCATGCTCTGATAGACAGCGAACAGAAATACAGAACGCTTGTTGAAAATATGAGCGAAGTAATACTTTATGTTGATAACCGTGACAGGATAGTTTTTGTGAACGATAATGCAATCAAGTTTTTCGGTTACTCCAAAAGTGAGCTTATAGGAGCAAATGCTGCTGACTTGCTTGTAGCAGGAGATTATGTTGATTTTGTTAAAGAAAAGGTTTCTGAAAGACGGTATGGAAATGCAGACAGGTATGAAGCAAAAATGAAGAACAAAGCCGGCGAGGAAATGTGGGTAGAAGTATCAGGAGCGCCGCTGAAAGATACTGCCGGGGAAATAATCGGGTCAATTGGCATTTACAGCAATATTACTGAAAGAAAAGAATATGCAGATGCACTTGAGAAATCTCTGCGGCAAAAAGACCTGCTGTTGAAGGAAATACATCACCGGGTCAAAAATAACCTGCAAATAGTATCAAGCCTGATCAGGCTTCAGTCAGCTCATATATCGGATCAGGAGGTGCATAATCTTTTTACTGAAAGCCAGAACAGGATAAAGACAATGGCGCTAATCCACGAAAAACTTTACAGGTCAACTGATATTTCGGTAATAGAATTCTATGATTATATTAAAAATCTTGTGAACAGCCTTTACTCTACCTACGGCATAAGTGTGGATAGGGTCAGGCCGGTTATCGAATTCAAGAGCATGTACCTGGATATTGATACATCAATACCATGCGGACTCATCGTAAATGAACTGGTCAGTAATTGCCTCAAGTATGCGTTTCCTGACAAACTCTCCGGCAGTATACATATTGATCTGCAGGAAAAAGAGCCAAAACACTTTCTGCTGACCGTAAAAGATGATGGAATCGGAATACCGCCGGAAATTGATTTTTCCTCTGCCTCTTCTCTTGGACTTAAGCTTGTAAAAATACTATCCGAGCAGCTCGGGGGGAATGTTGAGCTAAACAGGTCAAAAGGCTCAGAATTCAGAATATCATTCCAAATGGCCAATTATATTAAAAGAACATAAAACTTTTATCCTTATTTCAATCAGATTTTGTGATTTCTCAATTAATTAGAATAATAAACTGCACCACTGCATTTGCGGATTTTTACCTTTTTCCCTGAAACCTAAGTAATTGATTCAGAATAATTAGCAGAATTGATATATTTTTGTATTCTCTAACGGATTGCAAGTATTTCAATTTAACCGTAATTTTGGCTAAAGGAAACTAAATTTATACGAAATAGGTTAAATTTAGTAAAATAACTTAAAACTATAATATGGACAGTAATTTCTCAAATAGAGTTCAGGATGTGATAAGGCTAAGCAGGGAAGAATCTATCCGCCTGGGGCACGATTACATTGGCACTGAGCATCTTTTACTCGGCATTATTCGCGAGGGTGAAGGGATTGCCATTAAGATCTTCAGGAATCTGGGTAAAGATGTTAATAAGATCAAGAAGACCATTGAAGATACAGTCAGGCAGTCCGGAGCAACTCTTACAGTTGGTAATATACCGCTCACAAAACAGGCTGAAAAAGTTTTAAAAATAACTTACCTTGAAGCCAAAATATTCAAGTCAGATGTAATTGGGACCGAACATTTACTTCTTTCGATCCTCAGGGAAGATGATAATCTTGCATCACAGATACTTCAGCAATTCGGCATTACATACGAAGTTGTTAAGGAAGAGCTTTCGAATATTTTAAGCGGCAAATCTTCACCGCAGCAGCAAAAGTCAGCTGCATCAGAGAAGAAACCCGACAGGACAAAAACTCCGGTTCTCGATAATTTCGGGCGTGATTTAACCAAACTTGCCCACGAAGATAAGCTTGACCCGATCGTTGGCAGGGAAAAGGAAATTGAGCGTGTTGCCCAGGTACTCAGCCGCAGGAAAAAGAATAATCCTGTGTTGATAGGCGAGCCGGGAGTTGGCAAGACAGCAATTGCAGAAGGTCTTGCGATACGTATTGTTCAGAAAAAAGTATCCCGCGTGCTGCATGATAAACGTGTAGTTACGCTTGATCTTGCTTCTTTGGTTGCCGGTACTAAATACCGGGGACAGTTTGAAGAGCGTATGAAAGCAGTAATGAATGAGCTTGAAAAAGCCAAAGACGTAATTCTTTTCATTGATGAACTTCATACAATTGTCGGTGCCGGCGGCGCATCAGGTTCGCTTGATGCTTCGAATATATTCAAACCCGCACTTGCCAGAGGTGACCTGCAGTGCATAGGTGCAACAACACTTGATGAATACAGGCAGTACATTGAAAAAGACGGCGCGCTCGACAGGCGCTTTCAGAAAATTATTGTTGACCCCACCACTGAAGAGGAAACAATGCAGATACTCACAAACATCAAGTATAAATATGAAGAGCATCATAATGTAAAATATACCGATAAAGCGATTGAAGGAGCTGTTAAGCTCAGTTCACGTTATATAACCGATAGATACCTGCCGGATAAGGCAATTGATGTTATGGATGAAGCGGGTTCAAGAGTTCATCTTGCAAATATTGTAGTCCCCGAAAATATCGTTGCTCTTGAAAACGAGATAACAAATATTAAATCAAAGAAGAACCAGGTAGTAAAGAACCAGAACTTTGAAGAAGCGGCAATGCTTCGCGATGAAGAAAAAAGGCTGCTTACCGAGCTTGAGCAGGCAAAGCTTGACTGGGAAGTTAAGTCACAAAGCATAGTTCACGAAGTTTCGGAAGAGAACGTGGCAGATGTTGTATCTATGATGACGGGAATTCCGGTTAACCGGGTTGCTCAATCGGAAAGCGATAAGCTTGTGAAGATGGAAGATGAGCTCAAGAAGTTCATCATCGGGCAGGATGAGGCGATAATAAAGCTTTCCAAAGCAATCCGAAGGACACGCGCAGGGCTCAAAGACCCGAACAGGCCGATAGGTTCATTTATATTTACGGGACCAACAGGTGTTGGAAAGACTGAAATGGCTAAAGTTCTTGCAAGGTTTTTGTTTGACAGCGAAGAGAACCTGATAAGAATAGATATGAGCGAATACATGGAGAAATTCAATGTGTCAAGGCTCGTGGGAGCGCCTCCCGGATACGTTGGTTATGAAGAAGGCGGTCAGCTTACCGAAAAAGTCAGGCGTAAACCATACTCGGTTGTTCTGCTTGATGAAATAGAAAAAGCTCATCCGGATATTTTTAATATTCTGCTCCAGGTACTTGATGAAGGCATTTTGACTGACAGCCTTGGCAGAAAAGTTGATTTCAAAAATACCATAATGATAATGACCTCAAATATCGGGACAAAAGATATTAAGGCAATTGGCGGCATGGGATTCGGGAACCCGGATGATAACAATAAACACGATAAGATGAGGCTCCAGATCGAAGAATCCGTCAGAAGGGTTTTCAGCCCTGAATTTTTGAACAGGCTTGATGACCTTATCACATTTAAGCAGCTTTCACAGGATGAAATATTCAAGATAATAGACATATCGACAAGGCAGCTTCTCAAGAGGATTCAGTCCCTTGGCATCAGCTTTGAATTTGAAGATTCTGCCCGGACATTCCTTGCAGAAAAAGGATATGACCCGAAATACGGAGCAAGGCCGCTCAGAAGGGCTATCCAGAAATATGTTGAAGACCAGGTATCTGAGGAAGTGCTTAAAGGTACTTTCAAAGACGGCTCAAAGGTCAGGGTATCACATGCAGAAGGTGCTGACGAGCTGACATTTGTTGATTCAACAGCAGGTACTGTTCAGCCGACAATTGAACCTGAGTCAATTAAAGAAAATTAAGAAGTAAATAAGTAATACTTTTTTCAGGGGCGTCTCATTAAGGCGCCTTTTTTTATATCCTTCCCCGGTCTTCCCAAAGGGTGAGAAGAGATAAAGTCCGCATCATTTCCGATGTAATTTTAAATTTGAGAACCTGCCCCTTCAAAATAGCCTTGATGTTTCGACTTAATGCTGTAATTTTTGTTCATTCCCGAAAATAAACAAAGAAGACTATGAAACAGGCTGCAGTTTCATTATTTTTCGCACTCTTAATAAACATAAATATCAGTTCACAGGTTACTTTCACAGATGTCGCGCCTGCTCTTGGATTAAACGATCCGGGTAACGGCCAGGGTGCAGTATTTGTTGATGTAAACAATGACGGATTCCTTGATGTTTTTCTATGCAATAACGGTGGTGCAAACAAGCTGTGGATAAACAGCAGCGGAACAGCATTTTCAGAGCAGGGGGGAACCTTTGGTGTGAATTATAACGGGCCGGGCAGGGGGGTTTCTGCAGGTGATTTTGATAATGACGGCTTGACCGATATTATGATAGGAAATTTTAATGCGAACTTAATACTTTATAAGAACAACACCACCTCATTTGCAAATGTAACAGCTTCTGCAGGAATTAACCTTCCAGGCTGGGGCGGCTCAATAAACTGGTTTGATTACAATAATGACGGCAGGCTTGATGCAGCATTTGGCAATGACGGTGTACCTTACCATTACAATTACCTCTTCAGAAATGATAATCTCTCAAGTTTCACTAACGTTGCTTATTCATCCGGATTAACCGACAGCGCATCTACACTTTGCTTTGCTTCTGCAGATTATGATAATGACGGCGATATGGATCTTTTCTGCGGTTCGCAAACAACAGGCACTCACGGAACAAATTACCTGTACAGGAATAACGGAAACGGCTCATTTACAGATGTTACAACTGGTTCAGGCATGTTAGTGTACCCATACTCATGGGGAGCTGATTGGGGTGATTTTGATAATGACGGTGACATGGATATTTATCTTGCAAATTCCAATGCTCCAAACCAGCTGTTCAAAAATAACGGTGACGGTACTTTCACTGATGTTTCTGCAATATACGGAGTTGATGACCCCACACAATCGTTTTCCTGCGGGTGGTTCGATTATGAAAATGACGGGGACCTTGACCTGTATGTAGCTAATGCAAGCACAGGAATCGATAAGCTTTACAGGAATGACGGCAGCACATTTGTTGATGTTGCGGCTGCTGTCGGAACAAATGACGCTCTGCACTCAGCATGCATAACCCTGGGTGATTATAACAATGACGGTTTTATAGATATTTATCTTGTCAATAACGGCGCAGCAAACAGGCTTTACAAAAGCAATGCCGGGAATTCAAATAAGTGGGTTATCATAAAGCTCATTGGAACGGCCTCTAATCGTTCGGCAATCGGTTCAAGGGTAAGAGTAAAGACCGGAAGCCTGAACCAGATCAGGGAGGTTCAGGGCGGTTCCGGAGGTAAAGGACAGAATTCACTGCCTGTTGAGTTTGGGCTCGGTTCTTCCGGATTAATTGACAGTGTTATAGTAAGGTGGCCAAGCGGTACTGTGCAGGGATTTGCAAATGTTAATCCTAATACTATTTACACGCTCACTGAAGGCGGTGTACTACTCGGTGTGAATAATACCGGAAGTGAAATCCCGGTTCAATACGAACTATTACAGAATTATCCGAATCCGTTCAATCCCGCTACAATTATCACTTTTGATCTTCCTAAGGCAGGCCCGGTTAAGCTGATAATTTATGATATTCTGGGAAAAGAAGTAAAGGTATTGGTTAATGAATTCCTCCAGCCTGCAAAATATGAAGTAAACTGGAATGCTCGAGACCTGCCAAGCGGAGTATATTTTTATAAAATGGAAACTGCAGGGTTTGCTGATACTAAGAAAATGATACTGCTGAAGTAAGTTATTTGTAGAGACGTCCCGGTGGGACGTCTCTTTTCTTATACCTCACCCCCTTCCCCTCTCCTTGAAGGAGAGGGGAGCGAAAATGTATGCTTTTGTCCTCCCTTTATGAAAGGGAGGTGGCCGGCAGTGTGCCGGTCGGAGGGTTTTTCAGTAATTATTTAACCCACCCCCAGCCCTCCCCGAAGGGGAGGGAGAATTAAGTTTTTCGTTTCAGAATAATGATGCCACTATCTCGTCACATACTGCATAACCTTTACGTGTAAGAGAAAGTTTGGTATTATCCTTAACAGCAAATCCTTTTTCGATTAACAGTTCAACCCGAGAGGAATAGGTATTCAAAAAATCGATATTATGTTTATCCTTGAAATCAGCAAAAACAATTCCCCGGCTTCTTAATCCCAGCATTATATGCTCGGTAATTGATGTATCCTTATCAATTGTTTCAATAAAGTCATATGCATCTTTGCCTTCTTCAATTAAATCAATATACTTCCCGATATTCTTTACATTTGTCCACCGCTTATCACCGATATATGATGAAGCTGAGGGACCGAAAGAAATGTATTCTTCAAGTGTCCAGTACTTTAAATTATGGCGGCATTCTTTTCCGGGTTTTGCGTAATTAGAAATTTCATACTGTTCATATCCTTTTGCTGTCAGATATTCCATAGTGTATTCATACATTTCCTGCTCTAAGTCAAGATCTGCCCTGCTGACCGAGCCTTTTTCCATCATACTATACAGAGCCGTTCCTTTTTCAAATATTAGTGAGTATGCAGATATATGCTGAGTATTCAGTTTAACTGCTCTTTCAAGATTGAATTTCCAGCTCTCCATGGTTTGACCCGGAAGGGCAAATATGAGGTCAAGATTAATATTCTCAAATCCCGCATCCTGCGCTGCTCTGATCGAATTAATTGCTTCATTACTTGAGTGAATTCGTGTAAGGAAATTAAGCTCTTCATCAATAAATGACTGTACTCCGAAACTTATCCTGTTTATTGGTAACTGTTTGAACTGTTCAAGCTTTTCTTTGGTGAGAGTACCCGGATTGGCTTCTATGGTAATTTCCGTATTAACCGAAATATCATAATTATTGTAAAGAGTATCAAATATTGAAGTGAAATCATCCTTATCCAGTAGCGATGGCGTTCCGCCTCCGAAGAAAACGGAATCAAATGAGCTGTCTCTTAACTTTGCGGATTGTGCGGCAATTTCCTTTTTTATTGCCGATAGGAATTCGTTTTTTTTTGAATGATTTGTAATGGAATAAAAATCGCAGTAAATACACTTGGTATCACAAAAGGGGATATGCAGGTAAATTCCGGGCATTTTAGTTTTCATCTTGAACAAGGGGTTGCAACCCCTTGTTCAAAAACCATGAATCTTTGCTTTCAAGGAAATTATTCAATCGATTTGCCTATTCTGTCAAATTTTATTGAACCAAGCAGCCTGCCGATCTGGCTGAAGGGAATCTCTGAATTCCAGTAAAAATATACAAACCATGCCTTGCCTACGATATTTTCCCTTGGCACAAATCCCCAGAACCTGCTATCGAGGCTGTTATCGCGGTTATCACCCATCATGAAGTAATAATTTCTTTCTACTGTATAGGTGTTTGTTTCTTTCCCGTCAATAAGAATCTGCGCATTTCCTTTGATCTCGATCTTATGCCCCTCGCGCTTAATGAATGTATCCCAATGGTAGTAATTATCCATTGTAAGAGTAACAATATCACCCTTAGAGGGAACCTTAAGCGGTCCGTAATTATCTTTATTCCACGGAGCGCCTTTCGGGAAAATTTCCGGATCGTGGTAATCGGCAGGGATCATCTTAGGCATTGAAAACTGCATGTGCTCAGGCTTCGGGAATTCCACCGAGTTTACATATAGAACCTTGTTCTTTACTTCTATAACATCGCCAGGCTGGCCTACAGTTCTTTTTAAGTACTGTACTTTTGATGAGGGCACAAGTTCATCCCTGTTGCCGGGAAATTCGAAATTAACAATGTCATTTCTTCTTGGCTCCCTGATTGCCGGAAGCTGGAAATAAGGAAGCTTTATCTCCGTAAACGGTATGAATCTCGGAGTTGAACCGCCGAAGAGGAACTGGTTAAAGAACATCTTATCACCAATTAAAATTGTGTTAAGCATTGAGCCTGTTGGCGTGCTGTAACCCTGTATGAAAAATGATTGTATAAAAAGCACAACCAGAAGAGTAAGCAGCAACGAGCCAAAACTTCTTGCTTTTTCTTCAATTGTACTTGGTTTCTTTTTCTTTAACGGACTTTTATTTGACGGTTTTGCCATAAATATTATTCTATTAATTTACCTATTCTGTTCCACCTTATTGATCCAAACAACCTGCCGAAATCACCAAAGGTTATATCTGGATTCCATGACCAGTAGATTATCATAGCTTCGCCAATGATATTATCTTCAGGCAAAAATCCCCAATAACGGCTGTCCGAGCTGTTATTCCGGTTATCACCCATCATAAAATAATAATTTTTCTCAACTTTATAACCCGAATTCTCCGTCTCATCTATAAATATCTTGTTATCTGCGCTCAGCCTTATTGTATGTCCTTCGCGGGTAATAAACATTTTCCATTCATCGATATTTTCAGGGGTTATCTTTATAATATCATCCTTTTTTGGAACACGTAAAGGTCCGTAATTATCGTCATTCCACGGCATTCCCCTTGGAAAAATGTTCGTGTATGTACTGCTTGAGGGTT
>JANWKI010000152.1 GCA_025451455.1 Ignavibacteria bacterium | reverse complement strand
TCATGAATCTCGGCTTTCCGTATTATTGGTATGGTGTCCATGCGCTTTCGGCTGATACTGTAATAATTGCAGGATTTAATAATCAGGGTCTGATAAATACCGGTGTTGTAAGATGGACATTCAATGGAGGTACAACATGGACTCCGGACATAATCCTTCATAAACCAAATAACGGCGTGGGCTGGCTGGATAGAGTACATTTTTTCAATCAGAACACCGGAATTGTTATGAATGGCTTATCAGGGGGATGTTTCAAGACTACAACAGGCGGCAAAGACACCTCTTCGTGGAGTTATGTGACCATAAATACTGACCAGGGCTGGTTTGCAGGTAATATTGATGCGCACAACAGCGGCAGAGTTTATGCAACCGGTATTCATTTTGCCTCAAGTACAAATTACGGCTTTCCATGGATAAGCGGTCCGCCTGCAGATAACGTTTTTGATGGAGGAGTTGACTTTCTGGATGATAATATACTTTATGGGTGGACAGGCGGCGGACAGATAAGCTCGCCGGTCTCGGGGTGGACTCACCGCACAACAGACGGCGGCATAACATGGGGTCCAAGGCAATTGGTCTTCCCGTTTCCTGTAAGAGCAGTCATATTCTTCAACCAAAACACGGGAATTGCTGCAATGGGGAATTTGTACAATGAGGCAGGAGGTATTTACAGCACCACAAACGGCGGCGTAAACTGGAATCTTGACGCAAGTACTCTTGCCGAAATGTTTTCATTTGATTACAAAGCAATATCCCCGGATTCTATGGATGTTTGGTGTGTAGGTTCAACAGGCGGCGGCACCGGATACACAGGAAAACTTTATAAAGCAAGAATGCAGAATCTTGTTGGGATTATTCCGGTTAATTCTATAATCCCGGAGACTTTCAGACTGTATCAGAATTATCCCAATCCGTTCAATCCGGTTACTAAAATAAAATTCGATATTCCGGCAAATGTTAAAGGTGAAATGTCAAAAGTAAAACTGCAGATATTTAACTTGCTTGGACAGAATGCTGCTGTATTATTGGAAGAACAATTAAGGCCGGGTACTTACGAGATAACATTTGATGCGGCAGAATATTCATCCGGAGTATTTTTTTACAGCCTGAGCTCAGGGAGCAAAAGGGAAGTTAAGAAAATGATAATAATAAAATAACAATTCATAATTCGTAATTTCTAATTCATAATTTCAGTTACCAAAACCATTTCTTTTTCTTTTCCTTAACCTCAACCCAAACTTCGTCATTTTCAATCTTTACCTTATAGGTTTCAAGTTTTGCTGAGAGTCCCGTGCAGCCGAGCGGAACTTTTCCGCTCTCTAAGCTGAACTGCCAGCCATGGATAGGGCAGGCAAGATAAAGCTCTTCATCTACGTAACCGTCATACATAAATTCAGACTGGTTATGCGGGCAGATATTTGATACAGCATAGATCTTTTCTCCAACTCTGAAAACTGCTATATCTGTATCTTCAGCAATAGTAAATTTTCTGCCTCTTCGATTGGGCAGGTCACTAACCTTGCATAATTTAATGTAATCACTCAATGAGTAATGAATAATGAGTAATGATTAATGAGAGACCTTATCATGTCTATGTTTTTTTGTTGATTCTGGTAGTTTTTAAAATTGCAAATAGGATTTTGCAGATCTCATTACAATCTGAAAGGAGAGAATCATAAATTTTCTTATCAATATATTCTGTTGCATTCAAGAGCCTTAACCAATAATGAGTTTCTTTTGCTTCTTTATAAGCAATTGAGATTTTATGCGAAAAATCAGATTTCGATATACCACCATCTGCCTCTTCAACATTTGCCCCTATTGATGTTCCACTCCTAAGAATTTGTTTTGAAATTACAAACTCCTTTTTCTTATTTACAAGGTATTGATTCAATTTGACGATTCTTACTGCAAAATTAAATGTTTTATCTTTTATTATATTTTCCTTCATACTAGTAATTTATTACTCATTACTCATTATTCATTAATCATTTCTTTCTACAAGCTTCATTTTGTCAACCGCAGAAAACCCCTTGTCCGTGGAAGTAACCCTGCAAGTCTCTGTAAAAGCATCATGTTCAAAGAACAATATCCAGTTATCTTTTGCTATAATTGGCAGGAATTTCTTCTTTTCATCAAGCGTAGTTAAAGGGAAAAGGTCATATCCCATAATGTATGGTAATGAGAGATGAGTTGTAGTTGGGAAAAGATCAGCAGCAAAAAGCAGAGTCAAATTGTCATCCTTGACAGACACTAACTGCATAAATGGGGTATGCCCTTTTACTGCATGCAGGTCAATTTGGCTGTCGAACTTCGAATCTCCATCAAAGAAATTTAATTGTTTTTTTTCAGCTAACAGGTTGTAATTTTCCGGCATAAAACTCGCCTTATCACGTTCGCTTGGATTCTGTCCCCACTCCCAATGCTTCTTCTGAATATGATATACGGCATTGGGGAACATCAGTTTCAGTTCACCATTTACATCAGTTCTGGTCGAGCCTCCGGCATGATCAAAATGCAGATGAGTAAGAATTACATCGGTAATATCATCAGTGCGGTAACCAAGTTTTTTAAGTTCATGCTCCATCGTGTATTTTGAATGGTCTACTCCGTAAATATCGTTTAATTTTTCACTGAGTTTATAGCCGGAACCATTATCAATAATTATTTTTTTTGCATCGGATACAAGAAGAAGAGACCTCATACACATATCAATCCTGTTTCTGTCATCGGGGGGATTGGTTTTGCTCCACAAAGGCTTGGGTATCACGCCAAACATAGCCCCGCCATCAAGCCTGAAAAGACCTGTCTGGATAGTATGTAACTTATATTCGCCTATTTTCAATATAATTTCAGGTTACTTTACAGATTCTTCAATTTTGTTTAATTTATCAGTTTCTTTGGTCCATTCATTAATTAACACACTCAATTCTTCCTTCAGCTTCTTATATTCTGTGGTCTTTTTTGCTGAATATGAGGCATCTTTGAAAAAATCAGCGGAAGCCATAAGTGTTTCTATCTCGCGCAACTTGTCTTCGTGTACTTTTATGCTTTTTTCCACCTTATGGATCTTCTCCCTCAGCGGTTTTGCATTCTTGTACAGTTTATTCCTGGCCTCAGCTTCGTTTCTTTTCTGTTCTTTGGTCTTCTTTGCAGTAAATCCGTTTGTACGGCTGTCGGATTCGGATTCCTTCCGGAGAGTTCTGGCTGAAAGCTCTCCCTTTTTTTCCTCTTCCTTCTTTGCCAGGAAATAAGAACAATTTCCCAGGTAAGTCCTGATATTCCTGTCTTTGACCTCAATTATCTTAGTGACAATTCCGTCGAGAAATTCTCTGTCATGCGAAATTATCAGTATTGTCCCTCCGTAATTTCTGAGCGCTTCCATTAACACATGTTTGGAGTTCATATCGAGGTGATTTGTCGGCTCATCGAGTATCAGGAAGTTAGATGATTTCAGAAGCATAGTCGCAAGGGCAAGCCTTGACTTCTCACCGCCTGATAATACCGAAACAGACTTGAAAACATCATCACCCCTGAATAGAAAACTGCCAAGAATTGTCCTTAACTGTTTCCTGATCTCACCGGTTGCTACATTATCCATTGTTCCAAGCACATTGTTGCCGGGATCGAGTGAATCTGCCTGGTGCTGTGAATAATACTCAAGCTCGACCTGGAAACCGAGTTTTCTTGAACCTTTTTGAATTTCTTCATTCCCCCGAATAATCCTGGCAAGTGTTGATTTTCCTGCGCCGTTCACACCAACGAGTCCGATCTTTTCTCCGCGCTCCAGTTCCATATCAACACCGCTGAGTACAAGGTTATCACCATAGCTTTTTGAAATATTCTTAAGTTCAATTACTCTTCTGCCTGAGTGTGTTGCCGGAGGAAATCTGAAATGGATTGCTGACTCTTCATCTTCAATTTCAATTATATCTACTTTATCAAGCTGCTTTATCCTGCTTTGTACGCTGCTTGCCTTCGAGGCTTTAGAGCGGAACCTTTCAATGAATCTTGTCTGCTGTTTTAGATATCTCTGCTGGTTCTCGTAGCTCTTGAACAGCAATTCTTTCCTAATATCTTTTTCAGTGGCATAGAATGAATAATTGCCAGAATATATATTAACTTTCCCTGCGTATATTTCCACGGTTTTGTTTGTGATGTTATCCAGGAAAGTACGGTCATGCGAAACCAGTATTATAGCTCCTTCGTAATTCTTCAGGAAATCTTCAACCCAGATGAGCGATTCAATATCAAGGTGGTTTGTCGGTTCATCAAGAAGCAATACTGAAGGCTGTTTGAGAAGCAGTTTTGCAAGTGCAATTCTCATTTGCCAGCCGCCGGAAAATTCTTCAGTCAGCCGGTTGAAATCTTTGGTATGAAAGCCAAGACCTTCAAGAATTTTTTCTATGTTTGATTTTACCCTGAATCCGTCAAGCGCTTCAAACTTGTGATGCAGTTCACCATACTTTTGCACAAGCTCCATATATTCATCGGATGTGTGATCGGGATGAGTTTCAAGCTCTTTTTGCACATCGTCAATCTCATCTCTTAAGGCTGATATATCGCCAACCCCTGAATATACTTCTTCATAGATAGTCTTCCCGCTGTATGTAATTCCATCCTGCGGCAAATAGCCGACTGTTGTGTGCTGTGAAAGCGCTATATCACCCTTATCGGGCTCGGTTTGTCCGCATATTATTTTAAGTAAAGTGGATTTTCCGGCACCGTTTGAGCCAACCAGGCCTATTCTGTCGCGGGGATTCACAATAAAGGAAACCCCTTCGAACAGGGTTCTTGCACCATATCGTACCGTTATTTCTGAGACTGAAAGCATATTCTGTAAATTTAACTTTAATGCATATAATAATCAGTAAACTAATTTTTCTCAACTAAATGGGAACTTTTTCAATTATTTTGCATATAACTTCTAAAGATAATAATACCTACTAAAGGAGATGATTTTATGTTTAAAACGGTTAAAACACTAATTTTGGGGATAATTTCGGGAATGTTTTTATATCCATCTTTTTCATTCGGGCAGAATGAATTGGATGACTATAACATGTCATTCACAGTGTATACCAATAATATGTATTCCTCAGGTGATGAAGTTTCAGTCAACATATACGCATATTACCTGAAAAAAGGAGCACAGTTTGATTTTAAGGTCTACAAAATAAATGATATCGAGGGTTTCTTTTCCAGGCAGACCTCGAATTACTCTATTGATGTGCTCAGTAAAGATAGTATTAACCTGCTTTCAATGTGCACGGAGGTGGATAATTTCAGCAAGCGAATGAAAGTAGAAGGCTCAAGTGATTATTATTACAGCTACGAAACCGTTACTTATAAACCAAAACAAAAAGGTGCATTTGTAATTCGCGCATCTTATAAGAATAAAGTAGCGTATACCGGTTTCTTCGTTACGGATATCGGCACGATTACCGAAGCCTCGAATAATGCTTTGCTGGCTTATACGGTTGACAGAAAAACAGGTGTGCCGATAAATGATGTTGAGCTTGGATTTTTCCTTGGTCAGAAGAAAATTGGTGAAGGCAGAACTCTTGGCGGATTGTTCTACAAGGCACTGGAAGAAGTTGACAGGGTATATGCTGCCGCAAACGAAGTAGCTTACCCGCTGATTATCGGGCGCAAGGGTGATGATATTGCAGTTTCAGATCCTTACTTATATTTTGGCTATGGTGCGAACATGTACACAGTTTACATTTACCCCAATCAGCCGGTTTACAGGCCAAAATCAAAAGTTGAATTCAAAGGAACTATAAGAAAAACTACACCAAGCGGTTTTGAAAATTATCCCGAAAAAGATATAACAGTAAGAATAAAAGATTCTAAAGGTGCCGAAGTAATGAAACAGGTTCTGAAGACAAATTCAAACGGCAGCTTTACAGGTGAATATGATATAGAAGATAATGCAGCGCTCGGGGTGTATTATATTTATGCCGAGCTTGATAAAGGACAGCAGTACACAGGCAATTTTACTGTTGAAGAATATAAGAAGCCCGAATATAAAGTTGGTATCACTGTAGATAAAGACCAGTATTCCGATGGCGATAATATTAAGGGTGTAATACAGGCTGATTACTATTTCGGTAGCCCGGTTCAGGAAGCAACAGTTGAATATAATGTATATAAGCAGACTTTCTACAAGCCATGGTGGTATTTCAGCGAATACAGATGGTGGTATGAGGATTATTATGCCAGCCAGGATGATAACCAGAAATACAACGATGCTGAGTTCATTTACAGCGGAACGGGCAAGCTTGATAAAGAAGGCAGATTCGACTTTGATTACCAGGTAAAGGAAGATTTTAAATCCAAATATAATTACTGGTGGTATTGGGATAAAGAAGGCTCATACCAGACAGATTATACATATATCATCCAGGCAAAGGTTACTGATAAATCCAGAAGAGAGATCTCATCTACAAAAACAGTGTATGTAACCCGCGCTGACTTCTTCTTAACTACAAAGACAGATAAATACCTCTATAAACCGGATGAAAAAATAACCCTCGAGGTTCGTGCAATGGACTTTTCTGAAAAACCGCGAGAAACGAGGTTTGAAGCAGTTGTGAACAAGCTCACATGGGGTTCATATCCTGACTACAAACAGAAAAAAGATTATGTTACCACTGTAACCGGCAATACTAATGCACAGGGTATCGGAAACGTTTCATTTGATGCCGAGGGTGAAGGATATTATTCTATTGAAGTGAGTGCTTTTGATTCGAAAGGCAAGAAGGTTACAGACCAGACATACAGCTATGTATCGAAAGGTGATATGTGGTGGTGGTATAATGAGTCCGGGGCCGTACAGATATTTCCGGACAAGGATTCATACAAGTCGGGAGAAATATGCAGGGCACTTATTGTAACTACTACTCCCGGCGCTAATGTACTTATTACAACGCAGAACGAGAATATTCTTTCATACAGGACTGAAAGAATTGAAGGTACATCCAAACTTATCGAAATTCCTGTTGAAGCAAACGCAACACCCAATTTTTACATCAGCGTTTCTTATGTAAGCGGGGGGCAGTTTTATTCCGCAAGCAAGAATGTGATGGTCATACCTGAAACCAAATTCCTTACAGTTAACATCGGTACCGATAAAACCACATATAAACCCAAAGATGATGCTTCTATGATGATAAAAGTGACCGATAACCTCGGAAATCCGGTAAGGAATGCTGAGGTATCAATCGGGATAGTAGATGAAAGTATTTATGCCATAAAACCTGATAACACAAAAGATATCAAAGGATTCTTCTATGCGCCCAAGTATAATAGTGTTGGTGTGAATTACAGTAATTCATATTCATACTACAGCTATTCCAGGCTGATAACGATCTTTGAAAGATTTGATGTGAAATCAATGAATGAAAATGAGCTTGGCACGATCAAAGGCAGGCTGACCGATAAGAACGGTAACGCTATTCCGTATGTAACCATTGTTATTGACGGCGATTTTGTTGCAGCAGCAACCGGTGAAGATGGAAGCTATGAATTTAAGCTTCCCGAAGGCAGCTATACTATCGGTGTGATGAAGAATACGAAATCGAAGGAAAGCGAAAGAGAACTTGAAGTTAAAAAAGGCAGGACGATTGAAGTTAACCTGAAAAGCAGCTCCGAAGGGCTGGTTATGGACTATGCTACAACTCTGGATAATCAGCAAAGCCAGATCTCGCTTGATGGAGGAGTTAACCGTACAGAGACAAAAGGTGAACTGAAAAAAGAATCAAATGCTCCGAAATCGGATGAAAAGTCAGGCTATAAATTGAAAGATGGAAGAGATGATGATATTACAATGGGCCAGGAAACCAGAAGAGGAGTGGATAAATCAGGTGAGTTTGTTGAAGCTGTAACAAGAAGCGATTTCCGTGATGCAATATTATGGAGTCCGACAGTTACAACCGATGATAACGGTTATGCGACAGTACAGGTGAAGTTCCCGGATAATCTTACCTCGTGGAGAATTACTTCAAGAGTAATAACTGAAGATACCAAAGTCGGACAGCACGTAAGCACGGTTATTACAAGGAAAGACCTGCTTGTAAGGATGGAAACGCCCAGATTCTTCCAGCAGAACGATGAAGTAACAATTTCTACAATTATTCACAACTATCTTGAAACAGAAAAGCAGACAAAGATAAGCCTGAAGGCTGAGAACCTGCAGATAATAGGCGACTCCAAAGAGCAGGTTATTACAATGGGCAAAAATGAAGAGAAAAGAATTGACTGGAAGGTGAAAGTTACCGATCCAATGGGTTTTGCAAAACTTACAGCTTCAGCACTCACAAATGAAGAATCCGATGCAGTTGAGATTAAAGTGCCGCTTCAGCCGCATGGTTTGCAGCTTGCAAATTACCAGGCTATGGATATTTCCGATCCTGAAAAGACTGATTACAAATTCATTAATATCCCGCAATTTACAGACCTGAAGAGCACAAAGCTTACGCTCAATGTTGCTCCGTCTCTGGCATCAACTATGCTTACGGCGCTTGATGAGCTGGTTGGGTACCCCTATGGCTGTGTTGAGCAGACTATGAGCCGCTTTCTTCCGACAGTAATAGTTGCCAATGCTTTCAAGGATCTTAATGCTCCGATAAGCGAAGCTACACAGAAAGATCTGCCGAAGATGGTTGATGCAGGCTATAACAGACTTTACTCAATGCAGCATTATGACGGCGGCTGGGGCTGGTGGACAAATGACCAGTCACATCCGTTTATGACAGCCTATGTTATTTATGGATTGACTCTTGGTAACAGCGCCGGATATCCCGTTAAGCAGGATGTTTTCAAAAAAGGAATAGCATCGATAAAGACACAGCTCAAAGATGCGAATATTGATGCATCAACCAGAGCATACATGCTTTATTCACTATCATATGCAGAGAACAAAGATACGAAACTATTTGAGGAGCAGCTTGAACTTTTGAGTAAGGCTGAGCTTAACGATTACAGTATTGCACTGATATCGATGGCAGCCAAAAACTTTGGTGATACTGAAGCTGCAGCTAAATATTCCGGAATGCTGGTAAAACATGCGCAGGATATGGGAGAATCAGGTGCATACTGGGGCGGGCAGTCATGGCATTACCAGTGGCAGGAAGACAAAGTGCAGACTACAGCAATGGCTGTAAAGGCATTGCTTGCTGACCCCGTAAGCCTGAAAGATAATCCCGAATTGATGAACAGAGCTATCCGCTGGCTGATGCAGCAGCGCCAGGGGGGCGGCTGGTGGAATACACAGTCAACAGCTTTTATCATATACGCAATGGTTGATTATCTTAAAACATCAAAAGAACTTGAACCGGATTATTCCGTAAAGATATCAGTGAACGGTGAAATGATACTCGATAAAAAGATGACCAGGGATGATATATTCAAGAAAGACCTCAAGTTCGTTATTGACGGCTCGAAGCTTAAAGAAGGGCAAAATGATATTAAGATAGAAAAAAGCGGTGCCGGGAAAGTTTATGTCTCGAGCGACTTAAGATACTATACCAATGAAACTGTCATCCAGCCGCGTGAAAACGGGTTCAGGGTACAGAAAGAATACTTTAAGCTTGAAAAATACAGCAAGTACAACGAGGACGAAATAATTTACCGTAAGAGATATTTTGACGGGTCGGTTAAATCAGGAGACGAGATACTTGTTAAGGTCAGAGTAGAAGCGAAAGATAAGGACCTCCAATACTTCATGCTCGAAGACCCGATTCCCGCAGGATGCGAAGTTGTTAAGGATGACTGGGCATTTAAGATAGAAGATGAAAAAGATTACAGCGGCTACAGCTATTACTGGTGGAGATGGTGGTATGCAGATAAAGATATCCGTGATAACCGCGTGACATTCTTTGCAACTTATCTGTATGGTGATGTTTATGAGTTCTCATACATCCTCCATGCGCAGATACCTGGTACATACGGAGTTCTGCCTGCAACAGGTATGCTGATGTATTACCCCGATGTACGCGGCTCTAGCGAAGAATTGAAGATAGAGATTACCGATTAAATTTTGAAAGTCCCCCTTTTAAAGGGGGATTTAGGGGGATTTAATAATTCCCTGTTTATGCAGAGTCCCTGTAAAGGGGACTCTGCATTTTTTAATAATCATACGCAGAGTCCTTTCCGAGAGACTCTGCTATTACTTAAAGAAAGGAGCATGAGATTGCTTCGCTTCGCTCGCAAAAAATCTACTTCTTTGGTTCGGTGCCGGGATTTCCGGTATCAAGCACAAATTTCCATTTACCTTCTTTATCCTTTTTCCAGATTGACACATATGTTCCTTTTCGGGTAACAGAAATACCCTGCTCATCTTTATAAGTCAGCTCGTAAGTGCCATATGTATAACCCAGTTCACCGGAAATACTGATATCTTCAAACAGGGGAAACCATGTGAGCAAAAAATCCGTATTGCCTTCATCAAGGAATTTCTTTACTGCATTAAAACCCTCTACTGGCATCATATACGGGCGGAGCAATACCCCATCATCAGCAATAAAAGCCAGAAATGCATCATGCATTCCTTTTTCTTTGCTTAAATCCGAAAATTCAATATCAGCCTGTTTAATATCCTGTTTCCCTTTCTCCACATCAATAATATTTTGAGAAAATGCCATAAATTGAATGAGAGCTAATAAACAAACAAGTTTTTTCATTTCTTTAGATTAATTATCGTTTATATATTAGACAGCAAGTAAAGGCATGTGTGACAATTCATTATTCATTGCTTAAAATCATTCGCTTATGATACTTTTTCTTTCAGTCTCAGATAAACCGATCTCTGCCGACTGCTTGGTGAGTATTTTCCTTTTCTGGAGGCCTGCCACAAAAAGCATGGTCGGAAAATCAATAAAACAAACTATACCTATCATAAATAATATGAAGCTTGTTTCGTGATTTATCATAAGAGATTTTATTTCTGACTTGCTCACATCTTTTTCGTAATAATAAACTTCATGTATTTCATTAATTTCATAATCAAGATCATCTTCTGATGCATCATAGTGAACATTGTAATTAAAGGGCCGGTAATTTCCATTTACTTCGCGGAATGTAAGGATTGCATCGCCTCTGGTTGGCTCAGTAATATCAGTTATTTTGCAGGTTATCAGTCTGCACTTATCCAAAAACTTATTTTCTTCTATGTAAAAGTATACACCCGTTGTAACAAGCACCATTGATACAGTAAGCATTAAATATGCAATGGATTTCAGGATAACAGTATTTTTCATTTTTAGATATGATTATTTGATAATATCGCTTACAGCATCAAAAGTGTTCTCTGATCTGTGTTTTTTTGAAAGATTGAGAAGCACTGGTACGGCAATTAATGAGCAGCATCCTATAAAAGCAAATATAATCGGAATTGTCAGGTCACCTCCAAGAAAGTCTTTTGAAATAAAAAATATTACAGCAAGCGAAATGAATATCACAGCAGTAAGTATCTCTATGAACGCAAAGAACTTCAGAAATCTTGATTTGTTCATTTACAAATATAAGCTAAAATTGTTCAAATGATAAATATCACAAATGTATATTTAAATTTTTAAAACATGGGTTAACTAATGCTCATTCTTTATCCTGTTCAAATTTCTCTTCCATCCCTTAAACTTTGTCCGCTTAATAGGGGAGTCGGCAAATATAATATTGAATTGTTCTTCAGTGATTGATTCAAGTTCAGTTTTCGTAGCGAACTCCCCTCCGCTGCGCTCCTCCCCCCTTTGAATAAAGGGGGGATAAAGGGGGGTTTTTACATTGATATCGCTCAGGGCTAACGGGTAAAATGCGGGCTCGTTTGTTACCTTGTTATATTTTGGTGAGTTAAACGGACACACATCCTGGCAAACATCACATCCGAATACCCAGCCATCAAGATCAATTTCAGCGGGAATATCTCCGCGATTTTCGATAGTTTGGTATGAAATGCATTTGTTTGAGTCAACAACATATTCATCGGTTATTGCACCGGTCGGGCAGGCAGAAATACAAAGCGTACAGCTTCCGCATAAGTCTTCGATAGGTTTATCATAACTATCAAATTCAATATTAGTGATTATCTCGCACAGGAAGATCCAAGAACCGTATTCGGGATTAATAATATTCGTATGTTTTCCCATCCACCCGATTCCCGCACGAACAGCCCATGCCTTATCTATAACCGGTCCGTCATCAACGTACGCTTTAAATCTGACCCCCTCGGCCTTCGGCCACTCCCCCTTGGTAAGGGGTAGACTATCTTTTGCCCCTTCCTTATGCACGTCATCCTGCGGACCAAGGAGTGGGTTGGGGGAGGTCTCTTCAATGCATCTGCATAATTCCTTCAGTTTTTTCTTAAGAACTTTATGATAATCCCTGCCCCATGCATAGCGTGAAACTTTTGGTTTGGTTTCGTCATGCTCAAAAGGAGTGTAGTAATTGAAAGCAAGCGATATTACACTTTTTGCATCCGGCATAATAAGACGAATATCTTTTCGTTTATCAAACCCGCGTTCGATCCACTCCATATCGGCCTGTTTACCTTCATCAAGCCATTTCCTAAGTCTTGATGATTCGGTTTCTAAAACCTCATATTTAGCAAAACCGGCTTTTATAAAGCCAAGCTCTTTTGCCTTAGTGATAATTGCAGACTTAATGTTTTGGGAGGTTATGTTCATTTAGCCGTGTCACCCTGAACTTGTTTCAGGGTCTATAATCCCCGGCCAGCCCTCAGAAAGGTCATTCCAATCCTTATTCATACTCTGCGTTCCAGATTGTTCGTTACACCTATATAGAGAGTTTTGGAATGATTGGTCATTATGTAAACGTAATAAGTTTTGGCCTGCATAACTCTGCAATATATAAAATATTAGATGCTGAAACAAGTTCAGCATGACAGGAAAAGCTAGATGCTCTGGTAATTTACGGGCCTTTTGGTTTCGGGGGTTCGACTATTTTTATGGAACGGATCACGGCATCAACAAGCTTCTGGTATTTTTCCATCATTGCCTGAGATGCAAAATCAACGTTTACCTGAATATTTTTCAGTCCTGTCGGATCTGTAAAGAGGTAATACTTTGTAGAAAATTTCTTCCCGCTGGATTTGATAGGGTCTGTTACATAGGCAGCAGATAAACTGTCATCCATCAGGAAAGGATTCTTATAGGTTGCCTTGTTATATGCACTGTGTTTAGGGTCATCAATAAGTATGAACATATTTACTG
Organism: Ignavibacteria bacterium; assembly: GCA_025451455.1. Lineage (GTDB taxonomy): Bacteria > Bacteroidota > Ignavibacteria > Tepidaquicellales > OLB5 > OLB5. The sequence continues at coordinate 14,008 of JANWKI010000152.1, read as the reverse complement.
CTCCCGGATCTTCGCTCAGAGAATCTGTATTCAGAATTACACCGTTAAATTCCTTCTGCGTTAAGTCGATCATCCTGTTATCAAGTATCTTCCAGCCAAGCGGGTACCAGAGCTTGAGCCCGATATCATTCTGGTCGAAATTCGCCCGCATTGAGTCAGGTACCTGAATGCGCGAAGTATCCCTCATGCTCTTTATCAGGCTTGAATCTAGCTTAACCCTGTTTGAATCATTAACTGCGATCTTATTTGTATCTTCCGGAGGGGTGTTATCCTTAGGCCTCTTGATCTTCGGAATGACGGTTTTCTTAATGATATTCGGCCTTACATCTTTTGTATTATCTTTAATTTCATCTTCTTTAAGCCGCTGTTCTTCTTCCTTAATCTTATCAATATCCGGGGGATCGAATTTAGGCATTTCAAGGTCTTCGACAACAACTATCCTTTGATTATGCTCCGCATCGTTTTTTTCTTCTCTGGGAACGAGGAACTGGTACATTAGAAAAAGCAAAAAAAGGTGAAAAATTATCGAACCGGCCAGTCCGCGCCTCGTATACGGCTGGTAAAGTTTCTTTAATATTAAAAAATCTGTTCCTGGTTTGTAACTTTGGTTATATATTTCTGCCTGTGAAAACTCTGCTGCGGGATCCGATGCTGCCTCTATGACCAAAGGTTTCAGTGTCTCCACAGTTTCATTACCTGTCTCCGGAACCTTCGTTCTTTGATCAACTGCCTCGGATTTCCTTTTCTTTCCTTTTACATCTTTTTCAAGGTCTTCGGTCGTTATCTTTTCTATGGTGGTTGAGCCTGGATCCGGTCTTCCGATAATTTCAGTTTTTTCCTTTGTCTTTAAGTCAATTAATAGATCAGGTCTTTCAAATCCATAATCCTTTTTAGAACGGAATTCAGAACAAATGGCAATAGTAATATCGGCAAAGCGGCTTTCCACAACAACATTGGGGTGATTGCAGGTGTTGCGCATTGCTCCATGTTCATTGGAACTGTTAAAAACGCAGTCAATATTGATACATCGCAAAACCTTATGGTTTTGTGTTATTTTTTTACCGTTTTTTATGTTATTTTCAGTATTCTTTTCTTCCAACAAACGCTTTATCTATTAAATCCAAATTATTCCAATTATGTTTCACAAATTTATCTCAAAGAATATTAATAATTTAGTCAATTTTTGAGATAAGTCCGCTATAAATGAGTACTGCTATCATTCACAATGTTCCGGTTTTTACACTCTGTTTGACAGGATATTATATTTTTAGTTTACTGTTTGAATTCATAATTATCTTTGTAGTGACAAGCAGCAATAACCCGCCCATAAAATTTGTAAGTACAACCAAATACATGGCAGTTTGCAGATCGGTTATATCTGATACTCTTCCAATAAGCGCCGGCGCCGGAGTAGAGCCTATTAAATGTACAGTGAATAAATAGAATGCAAATGCTGTTGCCTTAAGTGAGCGTGGCACAATATCCTGTATCAGCGCAACCATGGGGCCATAATACCATGTCATTAAATAAGTTGCAATAACCAGCACAATGAGAAGCAGAATTTCATTGTGAGTAGTCAGAGTAATATACATGAGCGGAGTGGCAGCCAGAAATGCAAAAGCCATAGCAATAGAACGCGGCAATTTGAATTTATTGTACAAATAATCAGAGACATAACCGCCGGAATAAATTCCAAGCGGCCCGCCGATAACAACTGCAATACCGATAGTGAGTGATGCCTGCTCAACTGAGTAATTATGGAAACGAATGAAAAACTGTGTCATCCAGCTGATAATTGCTGATGATGTAAAAGTGAGCATGATGCCGGCCAGTAATGTCATTACATACGCCGGGCTTTTAAATAATCCGGATATGCTTTTATAATTTACATCCTTAGTGTTATAGTGCTCATGCTTTGTTTCCTTGATCCTGAGCGCTGCGTACGATAAGGCAAGTCCGGGTACAGCAACAATAAAGAAACAAGCGCGCCATCCGAAGTGAGTTCCAATAACTCCAGCAAGAATCATTCCCATGGTTCCTCCCAGGAACATTCCAAGATGAAATACGGAGCTTGCCCGCGCGCGTTTTTCTACGGGGAAATTATCAGCAATCAGAGATGTTGCAGCCGGTGCATAAGAAGCTTCACCAATTCCAATAAATGCCCGGGTAATTAAAAGCTGCGTGAAGTTCTGAACCAGTCCTGTAAAGAAAGTTGCAACTGACCATAGAGCTACACCCATTGAGATGATATTCTTCCTGATCCATTTATCGGCAAGTATTCCAAGCGGCACTGAGCCTGTGGCGTGAACTATCATAAACATAGTGCCAATGAGCCCCAGTTCAAAATCAGTGAGATTGAAATCAGTTTTCAGAAAACTGAATAAAGGAAATATTACCTGTCTGTCAAAATAATTGATGAATTCAATTAATGTCAATACAAGCAGTATTTTTGAGGGTGACCCGATACTTTTCAAGCCGCGATCCCCGCTTCTTATTTTAGTGAGAATATTGTTTAAGAAGCTCGACAAAAAGCCTTACCCCGTAACCAGTAGCTCCGGTAGTATGATAATCTTCGGCAGATTCACCGAGACCGAATGCAACACTTGCTATATCAAGATGCGCCCATGGATACTTATCCTGTACGAATTTTTTCAGGAAAATCCCTCCCATGATAGTTCCTGCCTGTCTTGCGGGACCGGCATTTTTGATATCTGCAATTTCACTCTTCATCAGCTTATCATATTCATCATAGAGGGGTAGTATCCAAACTCTTTCATAAGTTTTCTCGCCGGCAGCAAATATCTTTTTTGTCAGTTCCTTATCATTGCCCATTAACCCTGCAAGCAGGTGGCCAAAACAAATAACTGCAGCTCCGGTCAAAGTGCAGGCATCTATAACAGCCTTGGGTTTGTAGTTTGCGGCATAATCCAGTGCGTCGGCAAGTACAAGCCTGCCCTCTGCATCTGTGTTATCAATTTCAACTGAAGTGCCGGAGTAGCTCTTTATTACATCTCCGGGCTTATAAGAGCCTGCATCAGGCATATTTTCAACTGCCGGGATAAGCCCTATGAGGTTCATTTTGAATTTCAGTCTGGCAATGGCCTCAAATGCTCCGACAACTGCTGCTGCGCCGCCCATATCCATTTTCATCTGGTCCATTCCCTGTGCCGGTTTTATTGAAATACCGCCTGAATCAAATGTGACTCCCTTACCTACAAGTACAACCGGTTTTTCTGATTTATTGGCACCAAAATACTGAAGAATAAGGAACCTCGGCGGATTAACACTTCCTTTTCCAACACTCAGAATCAGATTCATATTTAGCTGCGCTATTTTCTTCTCGTCAAATACAGTTACCGAATAACCTGCCTTGATAGAGGATTTTTTTACATATTCTGCAAATTTATCGGGTGTTAATAAGTTTGAAGGTTCATTTTCAAGGTCTCTTGCTACCAGAACTGCATCACAGACAACTTTAGAATCTTTAACTGCATCACCGGCCTCGCGGGTATACTTGGGGGAATCGGTGAAGAATATTACTTCGTTAATGGGTGTATATTCGTTCTTACTTGAATATTTCTTAGGATTATATTGTGAAAGGAAAACACCTTCACAGATAGCCTGCATAATTTCATAGTGTGAATATCCGGTTACGCTTCTTATCAGTGCCAGATCAGGAACTTCAAAGGCAACTGAATTAAGTTTCATCGTGTTTACTTTTTTTGCTGCCGCAGCATAATTCTTTCTCCGGGTTTCAAGCGTGCAGTCTTTGGAGTTCCCGAGCCCTACTACCAGGAGCCGTTTGCTGCGGTTATCCATATGGAGATAAGTAATAACTGAAGTGTTTGACTTGCCTTTAAAATCATCGGTCTCTATCAAAGTATCAAGATGCCCTTTAAAAAGGGTGTTCAGCCAATGAAGTTTTTGCCCCGCCTGGTCTTCGAAAGCAACCGAGGCAACAACATCAGCCTTTATATCTTTGATTTTCTTTACCTCATATTTGATTTTCATTTATATCTCCGCGTAATTATGTTATATAGTTTTATTGTTTTTATACTTTTTTATGAATCTCTAAACAAATCTTCCGGCTTTTTCGATCACTATTGGTGTCAATTCGTCAATTTTTCCACCTGGAACAAAAGCGCCCGATGCATTCTGGTGGCCGCCGCCGCCAAATTCTTTGGCAAACTCATTGGAGCTGACCTCTCCTTTTGACCTGAAGCTCAGCTTCACTCCCCGCTTAGTTTCAGTAATAACAATGCACATTTTAACTGTCTCAAGGCTCATCAAATGCGTACTGAAACCCTCTATTGCATACTCATCAGTAAAGGTTTCTTCAAAATCCTTCTGCAGTAAAGTTGAATAAGCAATAGTGCCCTCATAAACAAGAGTAATGTTATTTAAGAATCTGCCAAGAAGGTGAAGCTTACCAATAGACGCCCTGTTGTAAACCTCTGAATAAACATCAAAAGGCTTGATACCGTAACCAAGAAGATCTGATATGATATCATGAGTGCGTGAGTCTGTCCTGTCATACCTGAATGACCCTGTATCTGTTAATATTGCCGTGTATAGCGCAAGCGCCATATCAGTTGTAATAATACTTCCTTGGTTACCGCCGGAATTTTCAGCTTCAATATCTTTAAAGAACCTGTATAATATCTCTCCGGTAGCAGGAGAGTCTGTATCCAATATGTAAAAATCAAAACCGATGCCATTAAAACCAAGATGATGATCTATGAGTACTTTTTTAGCTTTGCTATCCTGAATGTAAGGTGCCAGTGTTCTTACCCTGTCATATTCGTTTGTATCCAGTACAAAAATAACATCAGCGCTTTCTATAAAACCCTTGTGTTTATCTTCATCAAATTGCTCAATGATATTATCCTTATCAAGGAATGTATAGTTCTGAGGCGTAGGGGAGTAATTAAAAATTCTTGCGCTCTTGCCAAGACTTTTTAAATACAGGTATAGAGCGATTTCACTGCCAATTGAATCCCCATCGGGGTTAACGTGGCTTGTTAATATAAACTCTTGTTTTTCATTGATTAAACTAACGATATCCTTATTCATCAGGTCAAAAAAGTAATATAATTAAAAAATAAGGATTTAGCAATGATTTTTTGAAAAAAAATGAAAAAGTTGATGTGGAAAGTCAAGTAACATGATAAATATTGTTATAACCGGAGTTACTTCTTAGCATATGTTTAATTAATTGGTTTAAAAGCTAACCTGAATGATATCATATTACATATCTAAAATCTACAATATACATTATATTTCGTCATGCGGAGGATTTTGTTCATATTTTTTATTTCTATTACTGCAGTCTGTACATTATGTTCTCAGCAATACTGGATAAGCGTTCCTTCCCCGGTGAACAAATCTATTAATAAATGTTTTTTTTTAGATACGATTAATGGATGGGCAGCAGGTGATTCCGGCGTTATAGTTCATACTTCAAACGGCGGTGCTAACTGGGTAGCTCAGAATTCAGGTATTACTAATTTTGCAATTGATGACATCTTTTTCATAGATCAAAGTATAGGCTGGGCACTAGCCAATGATTTTCTGTTTCAGGGGAGTATTGTGATTAGAACCACTAATGGCGGTATAAACTGGACCAATTACAGGATGACAGATACTACCAAAGTTTTCAATGTGATCCATTTTCTGAATTCTCTTACTGGTTATATGAGCGGGTATACAGGGGAAATATTCAAGACCACCAACGGCGGCTCGAACTGGGTTGAATGCATGATTGATACTTCCTATTGTTCATTCCTGTATTTGTTCCCTAAAAATAAATTTTCCTTTTTAAATGCAAATACAGGATTTGCCTGCGGCGGTCAAATTGACATACAGGGAATTATCTGGAAAACTACTGATGCGGGACTGAACTGGTTCACTTATTGTATAGCACCTGAACCACTGTATGATATAAAGGTTATTAACCAGTCTAAAATTACTGCAATAGGGGGAGACCCCGATTACGGAATTAGTTTTGTTATTTCCTATGACGGGGGGTCAACATGGAATTACCGCGAAACCGGTTTGTTCGGAACCGGCAGAGCGCTGGCATACAGAACGGCAAGTGAACTTTGGGTGCCGGGGGACTATTCAACTAAATTTGCGCTGAACTTGGATTCAGGCAGTCTTGTAACACCCTGGTACGAGATTCCCACCCCTAACAATATTGAAGTAAAAACTGCACATTTTGTAACTCCCACATACGGTTGGGCTTTTGGTTCAGGGGGAGCAATATTGAAATATAATACTTCAGTTATAGGGATTATAGGAAACCAAAATCATATACCCGGAAGAAGTTCATTATTCCAGAATTATCCAAACCCGTTCAATCCATCAACAACCATTTATTACACGCTGGCAACAGAAGGTAATATTTGTATAAATATTTTTAATGTTTTGGGTGAGCTGGCAGATGTTCTTATTAATAGTCTTCAGGATGCAGGTGATCATACAATTACATGGGATGGAAGCAGCTTCCCAAGCGGGATCTATTTCTATAAAATGATAACGGATGATCATATTGAAACTCGTAAAATGCTGCTCATAAAATAAGGCTTGTTATTGTATGAGCGGACCCGATCCATCGGGTAAATTTGATCAAGTAAAAAGGAAGAACCAGGAAATGAATAAATTAATAGTATTTTTAAGTTTGTTGATTATCTATTCTGCTGATATTATTTCGCAGGAATACTGGATAAAATTACCTTCTCCAACAACAAGATGGCTGACTAAATGCTCACTTGTAGATACTTTGTTCGGATGGGCAGCCGGGGATTCAGGCACAATCATCCGGACATCAAACGGGGGAATTAACTGGACTGTACAAAATTCAGGGATAGTGGCATATCCGATAGATGATATTTTTTTCCTTAACAGAAACCTGGGCTGGGCATTGGCAAATGATTATCTTTTCAACGGAACATTTGTGCTAAAGACAACCAATGGCGGAAATACATGGACTACATCCAGATTCCCGGATACAGCGGCAGTAGTTGGAAATGTTTATTTCATTGACTCGTTAAACGGTTTTGTAAGCGGATTCAGTGGCAAGATATTTAAAACAACTAACAGCGGAACCACCTGGACAGAGTGCTATATCGATTCTTTGTTTTGCCCTTATCTATATTTGTTCCCCAAAAACAAAATTACTTTTTTGAACTCCCAGACCGGTTTTGCTGCTGGCGGGCATATGGATATTCAGGGAATAATGTGGAAGACTACCAATGCCGGGCTGCACTGGTTTACTTATTGTGTTGCACCTGAACCATTATTTGATCTTAAAGCATTTAGCGGTAACCGGGTTATTTCTGCCGGGGGAGATTTCGAATACGGCGCAAGCACTTGTAATTCGTATGACGGAGGTAATAACTGGCTTTATGAAGCTACCGGTGTATACGGACAGGGTACTTATCTTGCTTTTCGTACACCTGAAGAATTATGGGTGCCTCTGTCATTTGCTCAAACGTGGGCTGTGAACCTCGATTCAGGCAATTACCATACTGCATGGCTTCAAATTCAGGCGCCTGAGAGCACATCTGTTTATGCAGCCGGTTTTGTTACTCCATCTTACGGCTTGGCATTCGGCTCCAACGGATCGATTATGAAATATAATTCTGCAGTCATCGGAATAGGTAATAATCAAAACCAGCTTCCGCTAAGAAGTACCCTGCGTCAAAATTACCCTAATCCTTTCAATCCCTCTACAGTCATATCTTATGATCTTATTAAACCCGCTTTTGTCAAAATAATAATTTATGACCTGCTTGGGAAACAACTGAACATATTTATAGAAGGTTATAAGCCTGCCGGCAGTTATCATTTCAAATTCAGAGATTTTGGACTGGCATCGGGTGTGTATATATACAGGCTGGAAGCAGGGGATTTTACAGAATCAAGAAAGATGGTATTAATTAAATAATTGTTAATTCATCCGATGACTTTAAATCATCGGATGAATATAATCGGATGAATGAAGTTTCATTTTATCAAAATCATTTTTCTGCTCATTGAATAGCTGCCGCTAACTATCCTGTATATGTAAATTCCTGAAGAAAATTCGGATGCATTCCAGTCTGCGGAATAAACTCCGGGCTGTAACACCTGCTCTGCAAGAGTCCTTACAAGTTTTCCTGTCAGGTCATATATCTTTAAAGTTGTGTAACCGGATTTTGGAATACTGAATTCTATATTAGTTGACGGATTGAAAGGATTTGGGTAATTCTGCTTAAGAATAAATTCATTTGGGGTTTCCGTGCTGACTTGCTGAATTCCTATTGTTGTATAATCGATAGTTGCCGACCATACCTGGAATATTCCTGTATAGTTAGCCATCCAAACGGGGTATAGTTTTCCATTGGCGGAAGTTAACCCAAGGTTATCACCCATATTACCGCCGCCGATACCGGATAAAGGTGTTGGCCTGAACCTGTCTTCAGTGATCCTATAATCATTAAATGTAAATCCGCCATCGATTGAACGCGAAAGGTATACGTCAACAGAATCAGGTGTGTTTCTGCTGTCATAATAAATTATGTTAACCCCGCCGTTTTCATCAACTCTGATTGAAGGAAAAAACTGGTTCCTCCCGTTATTTATCGGGTCACTGTTCACTCTGATACCTGCTGACCAAGTGTTTCCATCATCCGTTGAACGGTGCATTACTATATCAGGGTCGCTGCCGGCAGGGGCAAAGTTCTTATCGGTTGTAGCTATATATATCCATCCGTTTCTTGCGCCTCCTGTTTTATCAACATCAATCACGGGGAAGCTGTTTGCCCTGATTGTCCATGGTGGAAGCTGACTTGTCCTGATGCCGTTACAATTAATGGCATTTTCGTTAACTTGCCAATTAACACCGCCATTTGTAGATTTAGCAAAACCTATATAATCCTCGGTAAAAGGTGAGACCGGAATAGCAGAAGCCCAGGTAACATATACAGTACCTGCGGGGCTGACATTGACTGCCGGTCCGTAAGAACGGTTTCCTCCAAATCCGTTGTTAACATTAATTATTCCTGACCATGCTGCTCCGCTGTTTGTTGTATACGATAAAACTATTCTGACAGGCGGAACAAAATATGTCCATGCAAGATACGAACGTCCGTAAAATGTACTAGCCGGAGCGTCATCAGTACCGGGTGAACCCTTATCTACATCATCCTGTTGTATTGTAACATTTGTTGACCAGGTTGTTCCGGAATTTGTGGAATAGTTTGCAAACATACCGGACTGGATATTCCCTAAATGAGTGAGAATGAATACCCCGTTTTTATCTATTACTGTGCCGGGGTCGCCTCCATGATTCTGAACCGGCGGGCCGTTGCATACATCCGACCCTGACCAGCTTGCTCCTCCGTTAGTTGAAACGTATGTCCCCTCACTTCTCGTGTTCAGGAGGATAGTATAGGAACTGGCAAACAATACCTGCTGATTTGACTGGTGTCTTACAATTGTTGGCTCAATCTGGCTGTAATTTGATGGAAAGATCCTGTAACACGGATACTGCGAAAATATATTCGCAGAAGTTAGCATTAACATAACGGTGAATAAAGTAATAGTTTTCATAACATTGATTTTCTTATAAGCAAATATATCATTATCGTATATAATAAAGAATTGATTAATTTAGTTATAAATTCCCTATAAAATCCCTTTACAACAAAGAATAAAGGAGGCATGGTATCTAAATATCCATTACGTTCTTAACGTTATTCTGTTTATACCAGCCTCCTTAATTCACAAATGAAAAAAAGAATCAGCGTATTATCTGAACATATAAGCAAGTGTCAATCCACCAAAGAAATTTCTTCTCGCCCCCGATTCATAAAACTCACTTCTATCAGAATTAATGTTTATGAAAGCAACATATTTCTTATCAGAAATGTTGTTCAAGCCGCCGTATGCGATCAACCTGAAATTATTGAAATCACAGTCAACACCAACCTGCCCGTTAACAAGAGTATATGATTCGGTCTTAAGGCTTTCACTGTTCTTATCATCAACGAACATGCCGCCAACATACTGAATGGTTGATTTGACGTAAAGCGTGTATTTCTTAATGACAATATGCTGGTACATAAGTTCACCTGTGAAGAAATTATCCGGATTCGAAGGTTCAACATTTCCGCTGAAATCAACATCCGTTTCGTTGCCAACTGAGTCTATGTTACCTGCAAGGTAAGTATCATATTTAAAGTTCTGATATGCATAAGAGCCTTTAAGAGTCAAGCCCTTAATAAGCTCCGAGCTAAATCCGACTTCAATTCCGGTACGCTTTGAAGTTGCAGCGTTTCTGAAGAATACATTTCCGTCAATAATAAAAGGAACAATAACATCTTCAATCTTTGTATTGTACAGCGCTATTTCAAAAGTTGTGTTTTTGAAATATTTTTTCTTCAGTCCCGCAATTTCTCCTTTTATCCCGACTTCAAAGCTCGAAGATTTTTGAGCTTTTAGGTCAGGGTTTATGGTGTGCAAACCGCTATCGGATGTATAAATATAGTTATCTAATTCATTACCTGCAGGTGAATCAAAACCAAAGCCGTATGAAGTGTATAACGCAATATGCGGCGTCAGCTTGTAGTTCAATGCAGCCTTAGGTGTAAATTCTGCAAATATCCTTGCCGTATCTTTAAAACTAGCCAGTTCATCCTGAAAATTATAGACAACCCTATCATACCTTCCGCTTACAAGAAGTGATAATTTTTGCGGAATAATATCGATCTGGTTAAGAGCGTATGCTCCGATGTTTGAAATGACTTCATTTGCAACACCCTGCAATTCATCTCCTTTTTGTCCGTTCAGGTTATCGTATTCTCTTATGGGACCGTCCTGGTAAAACAGGTCAGTACCGATAGTGAATTCGTTTTTCCTCTCGTCGGACTTTTTACCAAAGGTATACCTGTTAACATACCTGAAAGTTCCGCCAACACCATACCTTGTAAATAACCTGTATGTTGCTGCAGTCCTGTCAAATATCTTGATAGTCCCGTAAGTTGTGGCTTCAAGAGTATGTTTCATTTTACCTTTATCGATACTTGTCAATAGTGTAATGCCAACTCTGCCTTTATTGGATATTCTTTTTTCGTCCCTGCTTAATGAACGTGAGTTTGCCATTGTGTCGTTTTCTTGATAGTCCTTTAGCTTCAGCGAACCCGGCAGCTTAATAATTCCGCCGACATAGTAACCGTAAACGGAAAGCTTTGACTGAGCTGTGAAATCAGTTTCAAATAAGCTGTTGAGCCTGTGCTGATATTCCTGACTATGCTGCCGGTAGCCTTTGTAATTCTGGTAACTGTATGCAGTCATAAACCTGGAATTCTTGCTGTTGATACCCAGCTTGAAACCGTTCTTCCTAAGATCATATGAACCGAACTCATTATTAAGCTGGAAAAAAGAAACAGGGAAGTATTTATCTGTCAAAAAGTTGATAACACCTCCCGGTGCATTTGCATATAAAGAAGACGAATATCCGCGGACAACTTCGATCCTTCCGATGGCATCAAAATCGATAGCCTCGATCCTGGTTTGTCCGTCGGGTTCGGATTCGGGAATTCCGTCAAGAAGTATCCTGACACCCCTTATACCTGTGTTTGAACGGCTTCCGTATCCTCTTATTGTAATTCTTGTGTCGTGGTTACCGTATCTTGGCTGGAGGAATAAACCCGGAACGGTCAGCAGTACATCCTGAACTCCGACCTTGCGGCTGGTAATCCAGTTGTTCGAGTTAATTCTTGTTACAGGATATGGTATATCTATGATCTTTTGCTCCATTCTGGTACCTGTAATGATAATCTCATCTGTCTTGTATTCTAAAGTATCAACAGGGTCATCCTGCGCGAATATACTGACGGACATAAATATCCCAAATACTATTAGAGCAAGAAACCTATAATTATTTAGCATTATATGCTCCTGTATTAGTTATTAAAATTCAGCAATCAAAAAATAATACCGGAGGCAGGGAGTATCCGTATCCATTGCGCTCTTAACACAATTCGGTCAACACCTGCTTCCGTAAAATCACAAATGAAATTGAAGCTGAAAATCCATTTTTGCAGCGAATTTGATTTGCATCTATACATAAGCAGATATTATTGCCTGTTTAAGAACAACGGAGGATGTCATCTCTATAACCGGCAATACTGACTGCGACTGCATAGATGCAATAGTATTTGCTGCAAGTAATACTTATTATTGAAATAAAGAGTTAGGATTGAACGGGGGAGCCCGGCTTCTGTTTGTTTCTGCGACGTCACTTAGAGGAGGACCAAAATGTATATAAATAACTTCTCCTATAACTGGAGGGTCAATAAGCATGAAATCGAGATAAGCAAAGGAATCAACGGTGTTGGATTCTGTTAATATCCCTGCAAAGAATTTAAATTCACCGCGTTCACTGGCAATTTCTTTGCTAAGATCAGCCCCGACAATAAAATAAGAAACAAGAAGCAAAAAGAGAATAGTATTAACATTTGGAGAATTCCAGGATATAAGGGGTGAAGAGCTTAAACTTTTCGAGATATTTCTGAATAGTCTGATCATTTAAAAAAAAGCTCTATAATTTTATAGCTACAACAAAAATAACATATCTTACTGATAATTCAAATGAAATTTAAGTGAGACATGTAATATTTAGCTAAAATATGACACTTCACCCTGATTTCAGGATCAAAATATTGTTTAGAAATAAAAGATCAGCCGAAAATGACTGAAAATGAAGCATTTTGAGCTATATAATGTAATATATTGCATAGTGAAAATACTGTTTTTTACTTAAAATTGCATTTTATTCCCCAAAAATTATACTCAAATCACAATTGTTCAGAGCATTCTCAGAGTTTGAAATTCATATTCAAAGTTAAGTAAAAATTTCTTGGTTCACCCAGTTCATAGTAACGCCGTTGATTTTGAGGAAGCTCCGGATTAGCATTAATGTTAATGAATCCAACATATCTTCTGTCTAATATATTCTTTACACCTGCTGAAAAGATCATATTGAAATTATTGAGGGTGTAATTTAAGCCCGCCATTATATTTGCTGTGAAATATGGGCTGGCGGATTCTGTATTCCTGTCATCCACAAACATTCCCGAAGCATAATCACAGTCAAATACGAACAAGCCCTCTAAGTGTTTTGCAAATTCCGGCTCACCTTCCAAAATAAAATTCATCAAATGCTGTGGTACACCGGGGACACGGCTTCCGCTGAAATCAGCATCTAACAAATTTCCAAGTTCATCAATTGTTCTGGATACATATTCACTGTACTTGAAATCCGTATACGTATAGTTTAAGATCATATCAATTCTTTTAACCACCTCAGTTTTTGTACCGCACTCCAAACCAATTCTCCTTGTTCGAGAGGCATTCCTGTAAAAAACATTATTGCCAACAATAAACGGTACTATCTCATTTTCGACCCGGGTATCAAAGAATGTGAATTCGAACAATTCTTTCTTAAAGAATCTGTTCCTTTTATTGGAAACGATTCCCTTTATTCCCACTTCAAAATTCCCGGAGGTCTGCGGGTTTAGATCAGGGTTCAATGTAGTTATTCCATTATTGGAACTAAACTGATAATTTTCCAGCTCGGTTGATGAAGGAGAATCAAATCCGAATCCGAATGATGTGTATGCTGAAACTGATGGTGTTAGTTTATAATTAACTGCAGCCTTTGGAGTGAATCTTTCAAATGTACGTTTGGAGTTTCTGGTTCCGAAAAGTTCGTCATCATTTTTGAAAATCAGTTTATCGAACCTGCCTGAGAGAAGCAAATAAAGCTTAGCCGTATAAATATTCAAATGGTTTTCAAAATACAAGCCGTAATTGTTCTGAGTCTGAGTGCTCTGTGCTTCAAGGTCATCTCCTTTTGTCCCGCTTATATTCACATATGAAGATAACGGACCGGATACAAAATAATAATCAATTCCGGCTGTAAATTCATTTTCTCTCTTAAACAATTTGTGCCTGCTTGTAT
>JANWKI010000151.1 GCA_025451455.1 Ignavibacteria bacterium | reverse complement strand
CTACTTTATAATTGCTAAATTTCAAATTATATTTCAGAATATCATATGTAACTCCGGCATCTAATGATCTGAATATAGAATAAGTTGTGTCAGGCCCTGAAAAAAGTATCCTGTATTTAGCTTCTTTCACAAGCTCCTGGTTGATCACAATTGGCATTACTCCAAGATCCCTCCGGCTGGTATTCAACGTGTCGCCATTTTTAAAGTAATATTTTGTACCTGCAACAGGTGCTTCGGGTACAACAGTAATTAACTGGGATACCAGAGAATTACGTATCAATTTCCCGCCTTTCAAACCTTTGGAATTATAACCATAAGCAACTACTATAAACTTATATGTATTACCATAAATAAAGTTTTCACTCCCCCCATTAACCTGGGCAAAATTAGTCTTGGTCAAACTGATCCTTCTGGATAAGCCGCCCTCTGTGAAACCGGATGGTGCCGAAAAACCGTAGGCCGGCAAGACAGGTACCCATGAATACGCAGGAACCACAGTTCCGGTTGCCGTATCATAAGTCATCTGTCCATTTAATAAACTGTCGAATAACACTTTGACGACAGTGTCTCTTTTATCATAAATTGAGACCAGTGCCAGCCCGTCTTTGCTTTCAAGCATGTTATTAATATCAGGTACTGTGCTCAGATCCTTGCGCAGCTCATATATTTCATATCCCAGGAATTTAAAACGCCCCTTCTGGAAAATAATATCATCATAATCATAATATTCCGATAAATCTCCCCATGACAGATTTATATTAGCTGTCCCAAGGCTTGTTGTAGCGGGAAAGACGCTGACATTTACAAGCGGAGGAGATGGTGGCGGAAGTACCTGGAAATTATAATCAAATATCTTCTGTGCTGCATCATCCACTGTCTTCAGTTTTGCAACTGCATTAAGGTTAGTAATTCCCCTTGCTACAAACTGTGCAAGGATGATCCTCTGTGTATCGTTCGGGTTCATAGTAAAAGTCTCACTGCCCGAATTGAATATAAATCTTCTGTCTCCGGGAGGAGAAGGTACCTGTGAAGTACCGGTTAATAAACCGCCGCAATTACCTATCCTGCCGGCAAATTCTGTCCAGCCTGTTCCCGGAGTAACAGAGGGATCACCGGGATAACAGAATTTAGTAGGGAGGTTTGTAACAATATTAACCCAGGGTGTTGCGTCTTTCTTGAAGCCCTTCATATAATTATAAGCTTCAACAATAGTTGACGGATCATTTTCACATGACGGGCCGGGGCTGTTAGTATTTGTGAAATATACAAAAGAACTCAATCCCAGCTGCTGATAGCCATATTTAATTATCTTATTCTTCGAGCCCGGAGGTTCATAGAAAACCACAGAATCAAGCGGATTACCACTTGGAACAATCGGGCTTAAAAAATAATCCATCCCGGATGAGGGGGGATTAGGGCCGTAAGTTCTGCCAGCTCCGGTACCGTCCTGGTTATCAGCGTTATAGCAATACGCCATATCAAGCGTTGTATCGCAGCCTATGTAATCGTCTTGTGAATCGCCAAGATCAGGATCAACTACTACAGAAATATATGTCTGTTCATAAGGTACCGGGGAGCGGTTTATAACAACCCACCTTACAAACTGCAGGTCTTCCAGTCCCGGGCTGATATAACACCAGCCTGTTAAGGCTACCTGAACAAACAGAGGCGCAGAGCCTCCGCCAAAACCTTCGCTTGAAGTGTGCTGGCCTGGATCACCGTCTGTTAAGCAGACAAAGATCGTCTGGGCAGCATTTTTTATCCCGGGAATATCCACTCCCTGAGTATAAGTACCGTTCGAGTCAATATCTACATAGGGCGCTCCGTACGGGATCATAAGTGGCCAGTTGGCATAATCCGGATTTGTGAACTCATTGTCTCCTGATTTTACAGTATATATCTTGAATTTCGAGTTTGTAACAAGCGCTCCCTGGTCATTAATATAACCGGGGGAATATTCACCTTTATACGATCCCATTGACGCTCTTAAGCTGCCCTGGTAATAAGCACAGATCGAAAGGCCGGTTGTAAAAATTGCAGCATGTCCGGTTCCTTTTGGCCAGTAAAAACCCGGAGTATCAGTAGTCCTAAGGTCCTGATTAAAAACACCTGTATTCCAGAAAAAGGACTGGATATTATTGCCTTCAAGAGGAACCTGAACATTGATCACAGATGTCCTGGGATCAAGCGGTAAATCTTTCCTGGGGCCTGAGTGAGCTATCCCCGCAAACAAAACCGTCATCAGGAAATATGTTATTAAAATTCTTTTCATATTTAAATAATTTAATTTATTCTTCGATAAATAATTAGATTTGGATCGTCGTTTGCTCTTATGAGAGCTGTTTGTATTCTGAATATTATCCGGTAGTATAGGTTTTTGGGGAATGCATTTTATACAATTGAGAGCTTTCATTTTTCCTCCGTATTAAAAACAACATGAGATGAAAACTGTTCTAAACTTATCAAGCATCATATTTTAAAAAAACAGTTGAAAGGCTAAAGCCAATTCGTAAAGAACAGTAAGTTTACTTATTACTAAATTAATAAGTTAGCAGACAGTTTGCAAAGATTTTTTTGTTATTTTGTTAAGAGTGAAAGAAGAAGAATAATCAAGAAATTTCCGTGAAATGCAAAATATTGAAGAAATATAACATTATTTTGAAGACAGGAATTTACATTTGTTAAACGGGAAACGGGAGGAAAATCGGGAATTTTGAAGTAAAAATCTAATTAAGAGTATAAAAATCTTCTTTTTCGTGGTTATGCAGTCGGATAAGGTCTGCGCGGACAAGATTAACAAGTATTCGGCTTGCTCGCCTGTTTGAAAGATTCAGGTATTCGCGGAATTGTTTCAATGTTACGCTCTCATGTGTGTTTAGATAATCAAGCAGCACTTTTTCTTTATCACCCAGATTTATTATCTGCGGCGGTGAATCAGCCCGAAGTTTTTTAAGAACCTTGACAGTTTCTTTGCTCGCCTGTACGGATTTATCTTTAACCCTTATGTAAACTTTACTAAAGTCTTCATCTTTTTTCCCGTTCTCAATTAACCTGTGGGGCTTTATTCTGCTCTCCGGAATATTAACAACAATAACATCTTTCCTGTAAATATGCATAATATCTATAGAATGCTGCAGCTCAGGCTCGCAGAAAAACCTTGCAGCAAGATCGATGTACTCGATCTCTCCCTTTTCACTCTCAACGCCAACAACTGTCTTATCATCATCTATGCCAAAGAGTATTCTGCCTCCCTTTGTATTAGCTAAGGCAATCATTTCTTTGGCAATCTTTTCAGGCTCGGTGAATTTGCGTTTGAATTCCACGAACTGGTTTTCGCCGCCTTCAATAATCTCGTTAAGCTCAAATAGTGTCATAATAATTAATAAACAAATTCGAAATCAGAAAAACTAAATACGAAACAAATCAGAAATAATAAACCCGAAAACAACTATTCATCAGATTAAAGATTAAAAATTAAAGATTAAAGATTGAAGATTAAATATTAAAGATCCGGATTTGCTTTTATGCTGTCAAGATAACTTTGGAGCATGAGCGAAGCCGAGACAATATCCAGATTAGATTTATCCCTCCTTTTCTTTTTCTTCATACCGGATTCAATCAGTGAATCAGCCGCCATTTTAGATGTAAATCTTTCATCCCATCGGGTAATTGTAATATTCTCAAAAGGTGTAATAGCAAAGGAAGACCTCAAAAGGTCTTCAAATGATTCAACTGCTTCTGTTTGTTTGGTTTTATTGCCTTTTAAGCTTAAAGGATATCCGATAATTATCTGAGTTACGTTTTCATCCGAAACAATTTTTTTCAGTTTCCCGATAAAATTCTTATCATTTAGGATCACTTCGCGCCCAAATGCAATTAATGCAGAATCATCGCTGAGAGCAATTCCAATGCGGACTGAACCATGATCTATTCCGAGAATTTTACCCATAGAGCCAAAAAAACTGTTGGTACAAAACAAAGAATAAACTGCAAAAGCCCTGATTAATAAATCAGGCCGGAACTCCTGTAGTCTGAATTAACCTGAGAAGAAAATATACAGAAAAAATAATTATACTAAAGGCCTTTTAAGGAATTCCTTAAGTAATTTACCGGCTTTGAAATGCATTTTCTTCCTGGCAGGAACATATACAAATTCTCCCGTCTTAAGGTTTCTTGCTTTTGGTTTCGGCTTGGTGATCTTGACCTCGAAAACACCGAAATCCCTTATCTCAATTCTGAGATCCGGGCTTGCAGTCATTAAAAGCTCGCGGATACTATCGAACAAAGCATCAACTGCTGCTTTCTCGGTAATCTTTCTGCCTTCAAATTTCTTTGCAAGTTTTATTTCAATGTCTTTCTTGGTTAAAGTTCTAACCCTAAGCTTTTTATCTGCTGATGGTTCCATTTCCCCCTCCTCTTAAATTAAGTTTTGATTATTTCTTTAAAACGTTTAATATATGAAAGCAAAGACAGTAATATCATTACTATAGATAAAAATAGCATAAGTACCAATAAAAGTTCCGTAATTTCATTATGATAGGAAAAATATTCGCCGAATTGCCCTTTTTTAGCTCCAGTGCTAAAAATCGACAAAAATAAGGTCAGCCCGATTGTGAAAACAGCCATCTTCCCCATCCAATTAGATTGTAAAACAGTGTTCTTCTTGGTGTTTAAATATAACCCACCGGCTATGATAACCGCATCACGGGAAACCGTGATAATTACAAACCACAGCGGAATTATTTTCTGGAAAAGCAAAATCAGAATAATGACAATGATGGAAATTTTATCTGCAAGAGGATCGATTATCTTTCCCAGTTCACTTATTTCGTTCCTGCTTCTTGCAAAATAGCCATCGAGCAGGTCTGAGATCCATATAAAGCCAATAAATAAGCATGTCAGAGGGTAATTATATACTGAAAGAAAATATATTGTGAAAGCAAGGAGCAGAAATCTGGATAAACTTATGAGATTTGAAATGTAAAATATTTCTTTTTTGATGTTCACTATATTACAAAATTATTGTAAATAATTAATTAAACTATACTTATATTTATACCCATTGAAGTTTTCTTGTTTTTCTTCTTAAACCCTCTTCAACTTTCAGAATGAATTCAATGTTGAAGAATATGCTGTACCTCACAATTAGGTCATTGCTCTATTTACAATCAAACGGTCTAAATATCATTAAAATTCATTTAGAATTGTTTTCCTGACTTTCTTTCAGACACATATATTGCTTATACCACAAGCATGATAATTAGCTTTTTTATTAGAAACTGCATTGTTATTTTGCCTGTTTAATAGCTATATACATAATATTGTCCCAATGTTTAAATATATAATTATAATGGTAATGTTCATAACTACTTCCGGTTCAAAGAGCCAGACAAGCAAAATAGAGTTTGAGGAGTTTGACCTGAACAACGGCCTTCACGTAATTCTGCACAAAGATAATACAAACCCGATAGTAAGTATTGATGTGTGGTATCACGTCGGCTCAAAAGACGAGGATCCCGGAAGAACGGGCTTTGCTCATTTGTTTGAGCACATGATGTTCCAGGGCTCTCAGAATATAGGCAAGGCAGAACATTTTTCGTATGTCCAAAAAGCTGGCGGCACTGTAAACGGAACTACAAACCAGGACAGAACAAACTATTTTGAAACCGTTCCGTCAAACCAGCTTGAACTTCTGCTTTGGCTGGAATCCGACAGGATGTCTACGCTCCAGGTAACTCAGGATAATTTTGATAACCAGAGAGAAGTTGTAAAAGAGGAAAAGCGACAAAGGTATGATAACGTTCCATACGGTTCCAGGTGGGGCGAAATGATGAAACGGGTCTTTAAAAATGAAACATATGAATGGATACCGATTGGCAGCATGGACGATCTGAACAGCGCTGACCTTGGATATGCACAGGATTTTTACAGGAAATATTATTCGCCTGATAATGCAGTTGTTGTTCTTTCAGGTGATATAGAATATAGTAATGCCAAAGAACTTGTAACAAAATATTTCAGCGGCTTAAAACCGGCAGGGACTAAAAAACGCAAATACCCGGAAATTAAATTCAATAAAGGAGAGATGAAGGATATTGTATATGATAATATCCAGCTTCCGGCAGTTTATATTGCATACAAGATACCGGGTACTACAAGCAAAGAGATCCACTCGCTTGAGCTTTTATCAATGATACTTGGCGACGGAAGAAGCTCAAGGCTTTACCGTGATATTGTTTATGACAGGAAATCTGCAAAGTCAACCGGATCATTTGTATGGGATAATGAACTGGGGGGATTGTTCATAGTATATGCAACAGGATTCAAGAATACTAATCTTGATTCACTTGAAGCAAATATCACAGATATTGTTAACTCACTTGAAAATACTGAGGTTACAGAAAAAGAGCTTGAGAAGGCAAAGAACTCCGTTGAAAATGATATTACCGGATCGATGCAGACAGTTTTAGGCAAGGCAGATGCTCTTGCAAATTACTGGACGTATTTCAAAGATACCAACAGGATAAACTCCGCTGCAGACGATTTTCTGAAAGTCAGCAGTAAGGATATGATAGCTGCAGCCAAAAAGTATTTAAGCCGGGATAACCGGGTCGTACTGCTATATGAGCCAAAGCCTGTTAAGTGAATAAACATAATCTTTCCATGAACGGATCGCATGCTGCAAATGATGTTCTATTTTCTGAATTTGATCTGACAAATGGTCTTAAGGTGATATTATCTGCTGATAGTTCTATCCCATCGGCCGCCATAAATCTATGTTACCATGTAGGCTCAAAAGATGATGACCCAGATAAAAGGGGATTTTCACATTTGTTTGAACACCTGATGTTCGAAGGCTCCAAAAACATTGCACCTGGAGATTATGACCGGCTCTCGCTCATGGCAGGGTGCGAGAACAATGCATATACAACAGAAGACAAGACAAATTACTACCTCCTTGTTCCTTCAAATCAAATAGAATTCGGGCTGTGGCTGGAATCTGACAGAATGCTTGAATTTGCTGTAACAGAAGAGAGCCTTGAATTGCAAAAGGAAGTTGTAATTGAAGAGAAGAAACAGGTTTACGATAACAAACCATACGGAAGCGTTAGTATGGAGCTGGCTCCAAGACTTTTCAGCGAAAACGGGTACGGCTGGGATACTATCGGGAATACAGTTGATATAGAAAATGCAAAGCTGGATGATGTCAGAGCTTTCTTCGGAAAATATTACGTGCCAAACAATGCAGTGCTAACAATAGCCGGCGATATTGATATTGATAAAACGATCCGTCTGGTTGAAAGGTATTTCGGGCCAATCTCAAAAGGCCAAAATGGCAGCAGGAAGGAATTTCAGAATTCACTTCTGGAAAAGGAAGTTAGGGCTGAGATATACGATGAGATACAGCTACCGGGCATCTTCCTTGCATATAAAATGCCGAAAGAAGATTCAAAGGAGTTTTTTGAATTTGATATATTAAGCGATGTTCTTTCTATGGGAGATAGCTCCAGGCTCTACAAAGAGCTGGTTTACGATAAACATCTAGTATCAGATGTTGGCGCCTGGGTCGAAGGAAAAGAATTTGCAGGACTGATTAATATTTATGCAATTTTAATGCCGGGCGTAAAGATAGAAACTGTACAAAATGAAATAGACAGGATTATTTCAGAAGTCAAAGACGGGAAAGTTACTGCGGCAGAACTTGAAAAGGTCATAAACAGAATTGAAACCAGGCATGCATATAGAATGCAGACAAACTTAAGCAAGGCAGATATGCTTTCACATTATGCTGCATTCTATAATGATCCGGGATTAATTAATACGAATATCGAGCGGTACCACATGGTCACTCTTGAGGGTATTAGGGAATCTGCTGCAAAATATCTTGATCCTGCAAACAGGGTTGTATTAAATTATCTGCCTAAAAAGTAATCTATACCTTAAGAATTGCGATTGCTTGCTTCGCTAGCAATAGAAAAATAAGTTAAAATAGAAATTATATGGATTTATTACTTCGTTTAAAATTGAAAAACTTAAATTATTTATTTATACTAATATTTATGACAAATATACTGCTTGCACAGGAAGAATTACTTGACAGATCAAAACCGCCGGTACCGGGACCGCCGAAAGATGTTCAGTTCCCCGATTACTTTGATACTACTCTTCCCGGCGGAATAAATGTTCTGGTGATCGAAAACAACAAGATACCTGCTGTATCGGTAAGGCTTGTGTTTAAAAATGCCGGATCTTATTATGATAACGGTAAATACGGGCTTGCTTCGCTTACAGCAGAATTGCTTACCAAAGGAACAAAGAACAGGAGCGCTACTCAAATTGCAGAGGAAATTGATTTCATCGGCGGAAATCTGAACTCGGGAAGCGACTGGGACGGAAGTTATGTTTCGCTATCGCTTTTAAAAAAACACCTGAACATTGGGATCGATGTACTTGCAGATGTTGTTCTGAATCCTGTGTTTTCCGAAGATGAGATCTCGAGGGTCAAAGAACAGAGGCTCTCATCTATCCTGCAGGGAAAAGACGATGCCGGTAATCTGACAGATAAGATGTTTAATAAGGTTCTCTTTGGGAATCATCCGTACGCTTTTCCTGCAGAAGGTACCGAGGAAAGCATTAATTCCATGACCAGGGGTGATTACGAGGATTTTTATAAGAGTCATTACCTTCCGCAAAGCCTGATACTTGCATTTGTAGGTAATATTACTAAAGAAGAAGCAATAATGATTGTAAACGACAGATTTTCCAATTGGAGCGGAACTCCTCAGGAGAATAGTGATGTAAAGGTCTATCTTATTGATGACAGAAAGCCAAATTCGGTTGATATTGTAAACAAACCAGGCGCTGTACAGTCAAATTTGCGGGTTGGACACATTGGCATCAGCCGGAACAATCCGGACTTTATTGCAGTAACAGTAATGAATACTATACTCGGCGGTTATTTCGGCTCGAGGATAAATTACAATTTGCGCGAAAAGCATGGTTATACATACGGAGCAAGAAGCGGTTTCAATACCAAGATTTACCCGGGTGATTTCTCCGTGGATGCAGATGTAAGAAATGAAGTAACTGATACCTCTGTTTCACTGATCATAGAAGAGCTGAACCGTATAATTAAGGAAGAGGTAACCGATGAGGAGTTTCAAACTGTAAAGAATTACCTGACCGGTGTATTCCCGCTTCAGCTTGAAACGGCAAATGCCGTGGCATCAAGGGTAATTAACCTGAAACTATATAATCTTCCAAGGGATTATTATAATAGTTATATCAGCTCAATTAACGGCTTAACAAAACAGGATATACTGAATGCTGCAAAGAAATACATACATCCGGATAAGTTATTTATTGTAATATCGGGTGATGCCAAAGCCATAGAGGAAAAGATGAAAAAGTTCGGCCCTGTAAAGGTGTATGACCCTGATGGTAAAGAGATTGGCGGGAATTGAGAAAATATTCGTGAAACGAAAGCCGTGAAAAATCAGACAGAAAATGAAAATTTTATGAACGAAGGTACCCCCTCTTTTTTTAGTGAGAATGAAAATAAAACCATAAATGGAAGAAATAAAAACCGGCATTAAGACATCCTCAAAACAAAGTAACGGAAAAGCTGCTGATGGTGATGTAGAGCTCGTCAGATATCTGAATACAAAGTATAATGAGCTTAAAAAAGAAGTTGCCAAGGTTATTGTTGGGCAGGAAGCCATTGTTGACCAGATAATCATTGCAATTCTCTCACGCGGTCATTGTCTTTTGGTTGGTGTACCCGGGCTCGCTAAGACACTGCTTGTTAAAACCCTTGCTGATGCGCTGGAGCTGAAATTCAGCCGCATACAGTTCACACCTGATCTTATGCCATCGGATATTGTCGGAACAGAGATACTTGAGGATAATCTCTCAACAGGCTCTAAGAGCTTCAAATTCATTCAAGGCCCCGTATTTGCAAATATGGTGCTTGCAGATGAAATAAACCGCACCCCCCCTAAAACACAGTCAGCCCTGCTTGAGGCAATGCAGGAGCATAGGGTAACTGCTGCAGGTACTACTTATACTCTTGATGAACCTTTTTTTGTGCTGGCAACACAGAACCCGATAGAACATGAAGGAACTTATCCCCTTCCTGAAGCTCAGCTTGACAGGTTTATGTTCAATATCTGGCTGGACTACCCAAGTGTCAGCGAAGAAATGGATATTATCAGGTACACAACAAGCATGTACACTCCAAAAGTGAATATAGCACTTAAAAAAGACGAGATAATTGCACTGCAGGATCTCGTCAGAAGAGTACCCGTTGCAGATAACGTGATAGAATACACGGTCAACTTAGTAAACAAAACAAGACCAGCCGGAGCCAGCGCACCGAAATATATTAAGGACTGGATCGAGTGGGGCGCAGGACCCAGGGCATCTCAGTATTTGATACTCGGAGCAAAAACGAATGCAATTCTCACCGGCAGGTATTCACCGGAGATCGAAGATGTCAGAAAGGTTTCAAAACCCGTTCTCCGCCACAGGCTTATAACCAATTTTAATGCAGAAGCAGACGGCATTAAAACGACAGATATAATTGAGAAACACATAAATGAGTAGAAATCAATTAGGAATTAGGAATTAATAATTAGTAATTAAAGATTTGATATAAATAAAACGGAATTGATGAAAATAATCTCAGTTTTCTTACTTTTTACTTTTGCCTTTTTACTTTCCGGATGTTCCGGCACGAAAATTTCAACTAACACTAAAAGCCTTAAGAACTCAAAATATTTCAGAATACTTGCAGATGCAGATGACGACCCAATATTCGTTAAGCTGCAGGACGATTTGGGTATCGAGCCAAAGATGGAGCGTTATACAGTTACAATTGATATCCGCTCAAATGAAGCTAATCAGCAGTATGTTCTCTTTGGGGATGAATACAATCCCACCCGGTTTAACTGGAAACAGCTCTCAGAAGATGTGAGGAAGGGACTCGTTAACTGGACGGGCAGCAATAAAGAGAATTTACAATAGCTGCATTTCCTTGTTGGTGATAAACCGCCCATGCCTGTGGCTTGGTGCAGCGCGGCGGAAAACAATTGTGAAATACTCCAGTTTGTCATTCCCGCGCAGGCGGGAATCCATTCATTCTTCGAATTTCACTATTTGACCATCTTATTATATCACAACTTCGCTATCTCACCACTTTGTTTCCATCCACTTTTCAAAAATTGCTTTCTGCATCATGGTTGGTTCCTGTACCTTTTCAAGAGAGTAATTGGCAATCTTGCGTTCTACAAGCTTTAGAGTAAATTCCATCAATTTATCATCTCTGAAAATTGTAAATTTGACCGTATCCATTGATTTAAGTTCTTTTATCCTTTTTTCCATATCTTCATAATTAAGCCTTAGTCCGTTATATGCAATAATCTCATCCCCTGACCGCAAACCGGCCTTTTCGCCCGATGAACCTGCAATTATATCATCTATCAATATCTTATCGCCCTTATTCGAGGTCACGATTCCGACAACAGGAGTATATATACTTTCATTACTTCCCAATACAAGTCCGGCATAGCTCAAGTATCTTTCCCAGTCGATAGGTTTTGTTCCGGTTACATAATCATTAAAGAACTTATCCAGTTTCCTGCCTGCAAATTCCTCACAAATCCTTCTGAAATCATCATTATCGTATCCTTTCTTATCTAATGGGAATCTCTCAAACATAGCCTTGAATACATCATCAAGCGAATATGTGTTTTTCGATGAATTGCGGATCTCAAGATCCAGTACCATGCATACATAAGAGCCTTTTGCATAATAGTCTGACTCCGAATAATAAGCATTAGGAGTTCTTCTCCAGAACTTCACCCAGGCATCAAAGCTGGATTCAGCTACAGATTGTACACGATACCCGGGCCTGTGCCTTTCATCTTCAATACCTCGTGTTATCTCACCATAGAAGTCCTCAACTTTCATTTGCCCGGTCCTTACAAGCATTAATCCGTCGTAGTATGAAGTACCACCCTCAGCAATCCACAATTCAGAAGTATAGTTTTCCTTAGTGAAGTCATATGGGGTAATTCCTTTTGGTTTAAGCTGTTTAACGTTCCATGTATGAAAGAACTCATGAGAAATGAGCCTTAAGAAAGACTCATATCCGGCATCAGTATTAAAAGCATCCGGTCTGACCCCAACTACAGTTGAATTGATGTGTTCCGTCCCGCCTCCGCTTGACGGTGTACAATGAACAATGAATACATATTTTTTGTATGGTACTTTTCCCCAGAATTGGAAATTTTTCTTTATAATGGTTGTAAAATCATTAATGAGACGTTCTTTATCATAACCTGCTTCGCCAAAAAAACTAATAATGTGTTTTACACCTTCAACCTCAAAATCAAAATCATTTTGTGTCCCTATCTCAAGAGGGCAGTCTGATAAATAATCATAATTCGGTGCAGTAAACATTAAGGGATCATTCTTAACATTTTCAAGCCCTGTAGTTACATGCCAGTTTCCAAATGGCTTTACTTCCAGATTTAGCTGGGAGCTTCTGTATTTAGGCGGGTACATGAAAACAGCCGTACCGTTAACAAAAGCATGCATTTCATCAAGCCCGCGCGTTCTGTTTGCAAAATCATTGGCAAATACTTTGTATTTCACCCTCACTTTGGTTTGATCTTTCTTCCGGATAAGCCAGGTATTTTTTTCAGTTTTGTTCCATTTAATAGGTTTGCCGGGGCTGCTAACTGCTGAGAATTCCTGAATACCGGAGGCAAAATCAAATATCAAGTATCTCCCCGGTCTCCATACGGGCAGAATAAGAGAAAGAGCATTATCTGACTTTGGTAAATTTTCAAATGTGATTTCAACTTCAAAATAATGAGCTGAGGGGTCCGGCATTCCAAGTGTGTAGAATATCTTTATTTTTTTTGCCATTGAAATTTGCAGAGTTATGATTAATAGTAAAAAATCAATTTTATGCTCCAAAGTTCGCTAAAATTTTCGAGAAATATTGATATTAAATTTCTTCATATTAAGTTAATTTATTAATAATCATATTTATCATAATAATGTTATAATCGAAAATAATCAGGAGCTTAGCGTTAATGACTGAAAGAATTGTAAGATGCATCAAACTGGGAACAGATCTTCCGGGATTTGATTCACCGCCAATGCCTAATGAGCTTGGTAAGCGGCTTTATGAAAATGTTTCAAAACAGGCCTGGAAGGAATTCCTGGAACATTTCAAAATGGTCGTAAACGAATACAGGCTCGATCTGACAAGCCCCATGGCTGACCAGATATTTGAACAAAAGGCCGAAGAATACTTTTTTTCAGGTGATTACAGGATGCCGGATGGCTATATTCCTGAAAAAAGCTGAAAAATCACCTTTTTTCGTGATAAATCTTTTATATAATTACGCTTGTTTTTTCCAGAATATTGATTATATTTAAATAGCGGTGGGAATAATTAACGTTAAAAAGCATGAAAACAAAATTACTTTATTCTATAGTATTGTTAACAATACTCTCGTCCGGTGTTTTCTCTCAGATAGGTTCCCCGATTTTAGTAGAGCCTCCGAAAAATGTTGATGTTGTAACAATTCCGGTTCAACTTGACTGGCAGGATTTGCCGGGAGCTCAGTGCTATCGTGTAGAAGTTACAAATGATACTACAAGCCCGAATAAGTTTGAAGCTCTTTGCAACGCACCGGACTCTCACTATGAAATTCCTGCAGCAGAAACCGAACCGAATACTGTATATTACTGGAGAGTGTTCGCTTGTACACCTACAGGATGGAGCGACCCTTCTTGTTATTTCAGTTTCAAAACTGCAGCAACAACTCCGGCAGCTACAATCGGAAATATGATAGATGGTGTAATAGACCTGATTGTTGAAGAAGATATTCCGGAAAATCAGGGTAATATACTGATACACAGGCTTGAACGTGCTCAGGATTTTCTTAACCAAGGTAACGAGTTTGTCTCTTTGGTAAACATGGTTCTTTTTAAAGCCAGATTATTTATTCTAAGGGTCTCCAGTGTTATAACTGCAGATGTTT
>JANWKI010000150.1 GCA_025451455.1 Ignavibacteria bacterium | reverse complement strand
CTACTTTATAATTGCTAAATTTCAAATTATATTTCAGAATATCATATGTAACTCCGGCATCTAATGATCTGAATATAGAATAAGTTGTGTCAGGCCCTGAAAAAAGTATCCTGTATTTAGCTTCTTTTACAAGCTCCTGGTTGATCACAATTGGCATTACACCAAGATCCCTCCGGCTGGTATTTAACGTATCGCCATTTTTAAAGTAATACTGTGTACCTGAAACCGGTGCTTCCGGTACAATAGTAATTAACTGGGATACCAGTGAATTACGAATTACCTTACCGCCCGGTAAACCATGGCGGTTATAACCATAAGCAACTACTATAAACTTATACGTATTACCATATATGAAGCTTTCACTTCCGCCGTTTATCTGCGCATAATTCGTTCTGGTCAAATTAATTCTTCTGGATAAACCTTTATTGGGAAAATTTGCCGGCGAACTAAATCCGAAAGCAGGAAGAACCGGTGCCCAGGAATATGCGGGAACCTCCGCTCCTGTAGTATCAATGGCTGTCTGGCCATTTAATAAACTGTCAAATAATATTCCAATGGTATCCTTTTTATCAAAAATAGCTACCAATGATAACCCGTCTTTACTTTCAAGCATATTATTAATATCCGGAACCGTGCTTAGATCTTTGCGCAGTTCATAAACTTCATATCCCTGAAACTTAAAACGCCCTGTTTCGAAAATAATATCCTCATAATCATAATATTCCGATATATCTCCCCAGGAAAGATTGATATTCGCTGTCCCAATGCTTGAAGTTGCAGGAAATACGCTGACATTGACAAGCGGAGGAGGGGGTGGCGGAAGAACCTGGAAATTATTATCAAATATCTTTTGTGCAGCGTCATCAACCCTCTTCAGTTTTGCAACTGCATTAAGGTTATTTGTCCCCCTTGCCACAAACTGTGCCAGGATGATCCTCTGAGTATCGTTCGGATTCATAGTAAAAGTTGCGCTTCCCGAATTGAAAATAAATCTCCTGTCTCCGGGTGGTGACGGGACCTGGGAAGTACCTGTCAATATACCGCCGCAATTTCCGATCCTGCCGGCAAATTCTGTCCAGCCTGAAGGCGGAGAAACAGAAGGATCACCGGGATAACAGAATCTGGTGGGAAGGTTTGTAACAATATTAACCCATGGTGTTGCGTCTTTCTTGAACCCCTTCATATAATTATAAGCTTCAACAATAGTTGACGGATCATTTTCACAAGTAGGGCCGGGGCTTCCGGTATTAGTAAAATAAACAAATGAAGTTAATCCTAATTGCTGATAGCCGGTCCTGATTTGCTTATTCTTCGAGCCCGGAGGATCGTAGAAAATTACAGTATCATTCGGATTGCCGGTGGGAATTATCGGGCTTAAAAAGTAATCCATCCCGGAAGACGGGGGATTAGTACCATAAGACACACCAGTTCCGGTACCGTCTACATTATCAGCATTATAACAATAAGCCATATTAAGTAATGTATCACATCCAACGTAGTCATCAGTTGCATCACCAAGGTCAGGGTCAACTACTACAGACATATAAGTCTGTTCATAAGGAGTCGAGGAGCGGTTTATCACAACCCACCTTACAAACTGCAGGTCTTCCAAGCCCGGGCTGACATAACACCAGCCTGTTAAGGCTACCTGAACAAACAGAGGAGCAGAACCTCCGCCAAAGCCTTCGCTTGAAGTGTGCTGGCCTGGATCACCGTCTGTTAAGCAGACAAAGATCGTCTGGGCGGCATCTTTTATTCCGGGTTTATCGACTCCCTGAGTATAAATACCATTCGAATCAAGATCTACAAAAGGTGCTCCGTACGGGATCATAAGTGGCCAGTTGGCATAATCCGGATTTGTGAACTCATTATCTGCAGCTTTTACAGAATAGAGCTTAAAAATTGAACTTGTAACAAATACTCCCGCATTATTAACATAACCGGGGACATATTCACCGGCATAAGAACCCATAGATGCTCTTAAACTGCCCTGGTAGTAAGCGCAGATCGATAGTCCGGTTGTAAAAATTGCAGCATGTCCGGTTCCTATTGGCCAATAAAAGCCCGGGGTATTATTTGTTCTTAAGTCCTGGTTAAACACACCCGTATTCCAAAAGAAGGCCTGAATATTATTTTCTTCCAGTGGAACCTGGGCTTTGATCACAGATGTCCTGGGATCAAGCGGTAAATCTTTCCTGGGGCCTGAGTGCGCTATCCCTGCAAACAAAACCGTCATCAGGAAATATGTTATTAAATTTCTTTTCATATTTATATATTTTAACTTATTCTTCAATTATTAACTTGATTTAGAAATTCATTTGTAAACCGAATCTTATCTGTCTTGGTGTACCCCAGTTAGCAATATTCTTTATTCTTTCATTGAAGTTATTCTTGTAATTTTGGTCTGCAGCAGCTCCAGTGGGTGTCAATAAATATCCGTTATCATCCGGACGCCCTGTGCTTCCGTAAACCGTATTTACAAGTTCATTATTAAATAAATTCTGAACATATATATAAGCTGTCCACCTGGTTTTCCAAACCGCAAAGCCTTTGTCAACTTTCAGATCAAATCTAAGATTCCAGTTTCTGTAAACCTGGTTTTTTGATGTCAAAGCCAGTCCATCATCAAGAAATGGAGACTGCGGCAATTCTCTTGCTGTATATGGTCTTCCGCTATTGAACGAAAACAGCAAATTGATGCCGAAATCTTTAAGAACATCTCCCATGAAACCTTTGGGAACATCATCCCATCCGCCAAATCTATAATCTAAGTTAACTGAACCTGTATGTCTCTGGTCGTAATCCAGCGGATACTGGAACTTTGGAAGAACACCGGAAGGATCATTTGCCAAAGAAAACTTAGCATCCGGGTTTGCTCCCACACCAGTTGCATACAGCAAAGTATAAGATATATCCATTGCAATCCTGTTTGTACGCCTTAAGCTAAGGTAAAAATCCATACCTCTGGCAGTACTGAAATCCTGATTGGAATAAATTGCATAACCATTGGGAACCGTAGAAGAACCGGCAATCCTGGTTATTCCAATCTGATCCTTAGTCTCTTTATAATATACAGTAAGTCCCATATCCAGATAATCACCAACCTTTTGCTTTACTCCAATTTCGTATGAAGTAAGCTTTTCAGGCTGCAATGCTGAATTTTCAGCTACATTCTGAACAGAATTCTTGAAGAAATATTCAAATGCCAGCCTGTTGATATACAGGTAATCCAATTGGGGCATCTGAATGAATTTTCCATAATTAGCTACAAAAACTGTCTTATCTGTTATTGGGAATGAAAAACCTAATCTTGGGCTAAATATTATATTAGCAGTACTTTGTTCATAAACTTTATCAGAAAGCAAAACTCCATCTTCATCTATCAGTTTTGTAGGGTCTTTCAAAACCAAGCTATTTACGTCAAGATAATCCATCCTTACACCCACATTCATATTGAAATCCTTGAAATCGATCTTATCTCTGAGATAGAATGAACCTACTATCGGATGCTTTGCATTAATATCAGCATCAGAAACTATTTGCCTGTTGTATTGATCCCTGATATCATAGCCATAAGAGTTCAGTAAAACATTCCTGCCAAACCATAAACTTTGCGGATCAGGTGTAGCAGTAATTATCTCTCCGTTAATAATTGTATCAATCGGATTATTAGCAATTGCATTCGGGCCAAGATCCATTTTCTTTAACGTGTTATATTTATAATCACCGCCAAATTTTAATTCATGGTCCCCTGCCTTCTTTGAATTAATAGCCCATGTTGCATCTAACTTTCCGCCATAATAGCTGATATCATACAATGTGTACCTGTTAAATACAGTGTACGGACTGGCAAAAACATTTCCGGTAGCATCAGATGATAACAACGCTGTTCCCTGGTTTTCCAGCCCGGGGACTCTGTTTGTATCGCCATATGCAAATAAGTCATTTCTAAAGAACGCGTCGCCCAGTTCGTCTTTTGATTGAAAATATGTACCCTGTAATTCATAGAAGAACTTGCTGGTGACATTATGACTGATTCTTGCGTAGAATTGATTATTATCTATTTGCTGTATAGGATTTCTGAATGAATTTAACTTCCAGAAAGTAGTAACGAATCTTTTTCCAATATCCTGCGATACCAAAGCTCCGAGCCTTAAGTTAACCGGAATTTTGGATTTTTTGATTTCCTGAAGGTTAATATTCAATTTTCCGTTAAAAGACCAAATTTTCTGGCTGAAATCCGGAATTATTCCGTCTTGTATATTATTATTGGGGTCAAGTGAATTCGGATCACTTTTAAACAAATCATCCGCTATCCAGGTAGGATTCCTTACCTGAAGATACTGTCTTTCTACACCTCCGTAAAAATTGAATACTTTAGCGAGGCTTTTTGTAGGAAACAGAGGTCCTCCAAAAGAGATATTATACAGGTTGTATCCCTGTGATGTTGTATTGAATATCTTATCAACGCCAATATCGGATATTATTTCCATGGAACCTGAATACTTTTCTGTTCCGCCTTTTGTAGTTACGTTAATAACACCGCTCAAAGCGTTACCGTATTCTGCTCCAAATCCGCCTGTCAATACTGCTATTTCAGAAAGCAAGCTGTTAGGGACAAATGCGCTTGAGGTTCCTAAAATCGGGTTATTTGTTGCTACACCATCAATAATAACCAGGTTGTCAGAAGTTCTGCTGCCCCGGATATTAAGAGCTCCACCTCTTTCATCCTGAACAACACCTGATGTTTTAGCAACAATATTATTGATACCCCTGATTCCCTGCTGTTCAATGCTCTTAGAGGTAATAAGCCTGCCGCTTTGTTCGGTTTCTATACCTCTTCTTTGAACAACTATTTCAATAGTATCAATTTTCGCATTATTTTGCATCAAAAAATCGACCTTAGACTTTTGATCTACGGAAACCTTGATGCCTGTTTGTTTATTTGCCTGGTACCCCGTATAAGTTGCTAACAGGTTGTATACACCCGGCTCTATATTCAAAAATGTATAATCACCGTTTACATCTGTTTCAGTGCCTTTGCTCGTACCTTCAATCTTGATAATTGCCCCGATTATTGGGCTCTTATCAGCATCATCAAGAACGGTACCACTGATACTACCGGTGGATTGAGCGTAAATGCTCCCGGAAAACATGTATACAAGTGTCAGTAGAAGGGCTAAGAAGAAATGGTTAAATAGCCTCATTTATATTACCTCCGATTTATTTAATAAAGAAAGCCCTGTTTGATTTACAGGGCTTCCTTTGTATTTGTTTATTTTACTAGGATCATCTTTTTAGTATCTATAAAAACTTCCGCATTCAAAAGATAAATACTTATACCGCTTGCCAAATTCGCTTCATTAAAATCAAGTTCCAAATTACTGAATGGTATCATCTTTTTCAATATTAACTCCAGAATGTCATTTACGATTCATCAATTTTATGGCTAAATATAATACATTTAAGAAACCATGTCAAGTATAATTTAAGAAATTATTAATTCTTCAAAATTCAGTTTTTGTTTTAGTTACAGCTAAATTCGGGCTTATAAAAAAGGGACAGTATTTAATCTCTGTCCCTTATATTAGTAATTCTTACTTAATTAAGATCATCTTCCTTGTTTGAGAATAATCTCCGGCAGTTATTGAATAGAAATAAACACCGCTTGGGAAATTTGCTCCATTGAAACTTACTTCCTTATATCCAGCAGTTGTGGATTCGTTGTTTGCCAGAATTGCAACCTGCTGCCCTAAAGAATTAAATACCTTCAATGTGACATTTTCAGGTTTAGGCAATTCAAACCTGATCTTTGTTTCCGGATTAAACGGATTGGGAAAATTCTGCTGCAAAGTAAATCCTTTTGGAATTTCACTTGAAATATTCTGAATTCCGATAATAGCCCCTGTGACAGGATCATATTTCCTGTATATCTGGTACACTTTGCATATCGGAGTAGTTGTATTTGTAAAACTTGTTGAACCGGGACACTCTGAAAGCTGGTATGTAATACTCATAACAGTAGGCGTATTATCCTTTTGTGAAATTGAAGGATAAATTTCATCTGCAAACGGAGTATTTGTCAGGTTTCTTGGAGCTGTCCATGTTGCACCATTATCATCAGAATACTGTGAATAAATATCATTGAAATTGTAACCATAACTGGAAGTATCCAGCTGCTCTCCTGAATAAACAACAAATAATCTTGCACCATTTGATGAGTATGCAAGGCCCGGATGCGACATAGCGGTCATTCCGACCTGAATCAACCTTGTCCTTTCATTCCAGATATTTGTATCAGCCATTGGCGGGTAGTTAGCCTTATCAACAACCTTAACTGCAGTTCCGCCGTTTACTGCCGGAGACCAGAACATAAGCTTATAACCGCCCACAGTACCAAAATTACCTGTTTCAAGAGTACCAAAAGCCATACATAACTGAGTGGTTCCGGGTTTATAGATCATATCAACATTAAACCATGGAGCAATAGCCGTTCCGTTAATTACGGTGCCTTCAGTAAAAATTGTATTTTCAGTACCAAACGATGTACCGTTGTTAGTTGATTCTCTGTAAATCAGCTTTGTAGGTGCAGCAGCGTTCCAATATGCAATCGATACATTTTGGTTCTTATTAGCTGCTGTAAAAGTTCTTGCATTTGCCGGTACAGCTGACCATAATAACTGCACACCGCTGTATGAATTAGTATTAACATTAAACTTGCCATAATAGATTGAATCACTTGGAGCGGCACCCATCCATCCGCAGCCAATATCTGTAGAGGTCATAAGTGCACCAAAATTATCCACGCTGCCGCCGGTTGGACCAAGAGAGATCGTAATTGACCCTACACCCAACACTAATTCGACACCTGTGTAAGCTCTACGGACAGTCCCAATAAATTTTCTTCCGGTCATTGCAACAGTTCTGGCACCTGTCAAAACCACTGGAATTAGATCCGGGTATGCATTTCCATCAGGGCTCATTTGTATTGCATCGTTCCACGTAACCCCGTTATTAAATGTATACTGGTAAAAAGACTGGCGTGCGTTTGAAATCTGTGAATTGGCAGAATCAGCTTGATCTCCTGTTACTATCACAGTATCACCGCTTACCCAAATCCGGTGCAGGTTGTTACCGTTGGTAACATAATCATAATAACCTGTCATTTGGGGAATACTTCCGGAAGTATCGAGCACTAAGGGATTATCATAAGCTGCCGGAACCTGAGAATTAACAATAACGTTACCGGTTTCTTTGGAATCATTCAATTTTCTTGGATTCTTGTCGCCAACATTATAGAAAACTGCTGCTACTAAAGATATTGCAATTGCAAATAAAATAAATCTTTTCATAATTAATGCCTTTCCTAAATTTGAATTTACTTATTTTGAATTTTTGTAAAATGAATATAATTTAAATATTACATCAAATCAAGTATAATTTAGGAATTGGTTAATTCTTCAATTTTCGGTTTTTTTTAGTTACAGAATTCAGTTTTATCTTTGATTACAATTTGATTTGAAGGGTTTAAAAAAAGGGACAGGGGTTAAACCTGTCCCTTATAAAATTGATCCTTATTTTACCAA
The DNA here is from genome assembly GCA_025451455.1 of Ignavibacteria bacterium. Taxonomy (GTDB): domain Bacteria; phylum Bacteroidota; class Ignavibacteria; order Tepidaquicellales; family OLB5; genus OLB5. The sequence goes on along the minus strand of JANWKI010000150.1, from coordinate 339 downwards.
TACCATCTTCATTGTTTTAGAAAACTCCCCGGCGGTAATTGAATAGAAATAGACGCCGCTTGGAAGGCTTGCTGCATTAAAGTTCATTTCTTTGTATCCTGCAGTTGTGAATTCATTATTTGCAAGAATCGCAACCTGCTGGCCTAAAGAATTGAATATTTTAAGTGTAACATTTCCTGATTTTGGTAATTCAAATTTGATCTTTGTTTCAGGGTTAAAAGGATTCGGGAAATTCTGGTGTAAAGCATATACAGCCGGAATTTCAGTTCCGATATTAACTATACCAATCGGAATATTAGCCTGGTGTACTTTTCTGAAGATCTGAACGGATCTGCTGAT
>JANWKI010000149.1 GCA_025451455.1 Ignavibacteria bacterium | reverse complement strand
TCACTTGAAAATGTTTTTATTCATTTGCTGAAAAAAGCAGTCTGAGCAGATAGCGAAAAATATATTATGGAAAAATGAATTCGATTGAAGTAAAGGATCTGACAAAGAAGTTCGGGAAGTTCACATCGGTTGATAATATATCTTTTGATGTGAAACAGGGGGAGATATTTGGTTTTCTGGGGGCTAACGGTGCGGGCAAATCCACAACTATCAAGATGCTCTGCGGAATACTGGAACCGACTGCAGGTGATGCACTTGTCGGGGGTTTCAGTGTTAAGAAAGACCCTGATAAAGTCAAAAAGAACATCGGTTACATGTCGCAGAAATTCTCTCTCTATGCCGATTTGAGCGTGGAAGAGAATATCAATTTTTTCGGAAGCGTTTATGGTTTGAAGGGCGAAAAACTTGATGAAAGAAAGAGGTGGGTTTTAAAAACTGCAGGACTTGAAGACAGGATTAATTCACTTACAGGAACACTTTCCACCGGATATAAACAGCGCCTGGCGCTGGGCTGCGCTGTAATACATGAACCGAAGATCGTATTTCTGGATGAACCCACAGGCGGTGTTGACCCTATCTCGAGGAAAAATTTCTGGGACCTGATTAACGATCTGTCTCAAAACGGGATCACTGTTTTTGTAACTACACATTACCTTGATGAAGCTGAGTTCTGCCACAGGATAATGATGATTGATGCGGGAAAGATAATTGCCGGAGGCAGCCCGGGTGAACTAAAAACAAAATATCTAACCAATCCGATTCTCGAGATAGACTGTTCCGCACCAGATAAAGCAATTGATATGCTCGATCCTATCGAATGGGTAAAAAACACGGCTTATTTTGGCGAGTTCTTTCACGCAACTCTCTCAGGCAGTACAGTCAATAATATTGAAGAAAAGATCAGTTTGATTAAGGAAAAACTTGCCGGTGCCGGAATTACTCTCAACCGGATAGAGCTCATCGCAGCATCACTGGAAGATGTTTTTGTGAATTTGCTCGAGAAGGACAAGAATTAGCATGTTATACAGGATATATGCGCTTGTCAAGAAGGAATTCCGCCAGATAAAAAGAGACGCAAGAACTCTTTACCTGATATTTTTCTTTCCGGTATTTTTGCTTATGTTATTTGGATTTGCGCTGAGCCTTGATGTAAGAAATATCAAAATAGCTGTCCGCAATAACGATAATTCTGAAGAAACGCGTGAATTTATACATATGCTTGAAAGCTCCAGTTATTTTAATGTTGTTTCATATATTACTGATGAAAAAGACATTAACAGATATCTGGATGAAAAACTTGCGCAATGTGTGGTAGTTTTTCCTGAAAATTTTTCTGAAGACCTGCATTCGGGGAGAGATGTAAAATTGCAGTTCCTTGTTGATGGTGTTGACGGAAACTCTGCAACAGTAATAATAAATTACGTAACTTCTGCCACCAGGTTTTACAACGCTAAAATTACTCAGGAATATCTTTCAAGGACCGGCTTAAAGGCATTTGTGCCAATAGACCCCCAGCCGCAATTTTGGTACAACCCTGATCTTAACACAACGAAATTTTTGATCCCTGGATTGTTTTCAATGATACTTATACTCACAGCTGTAATTCTTACATGCTTATCTATTGTAAAAGAAAAGGAATTAGGGTCTATGGAGCAATTGAGGGTCTCCCCTCTCGGTTCGCTTGAACTGATATTCGGCAAGACAGTACCATACACGGTAGTAGCCTTATTTGTAGCAGCATTTACTCTTCTGATAGCCAATATTGCTTTCGGAATAGAAGTGAAAGGAAGTTATATTCTGCTGTTTATATCAACACTCCTGTTTTTGATCGCATCGCTGAGCCTGGGGATATTCATATCTACGATTTCTGACTCACAGCAGGTTGCCTTTCAGATAGCTTCCATTGCAACAATGCTGCCAACTTTTATACTCTCCGGTTTTATTTTCCCGATAGAGAGTATGCCATGGCCTATACAGATACTGACAAATATTACTCCTGCTAAGTTTTATATAATCATACTCAGGTCAATAATGATAAAAGGTGTTGGGATAGAAGCATTCTGGAAACAAATCGGTAGTCTGATGATATTTTCAGCTGTATTTTTAGGAATTGCATCATTGAGATTGAAAAAAGCAAAGACTTAAAATAAATGTACCTGATATTAAATTTCATAAAAAAGGAATTCCTGCAGTTTAAGCGGGATAAGAGAATGTTTGCCGTAATTCTTATAGCTCCTGTATTACAGCTTATTTTCCTGGGATACGCTGCAACACTGGATGTAAAAAATATCAGGACAGTTGTTTGGGACCAGGATAAAAGCAGTACAAGCCGTGAATTTCTGGAGAAGTATGAAAAGTCAGGTTATTTTACAATCGAATATTATGTTAGCGGCTATGATGAACTGACTGAGCTCATTGATAACGGCAAAGTTGTTATGGCAATTGTTATCCCAAAGGATTTTGAAAAGAACCTGCTTAGCGGGAAGCAAACAGGGCTGCAGACGATCTTTGACGGGTCGGACGGGAATAGGGCACTTATTGCCGCGGGGTATTCAATCGGCATTACAGTCAGCTTCAGTACAAAAATTATCAATGATCTTCTTGAACGCAGCGGCAGGAAAAATTCCGTTTTAACAATGGTACCTGTTATACAGGCAGAAACCAGGGCTTGGTATAACCCGGAACTTGTGACAAGGAATTATATGCTGCCGGGAATTGTCGGATTGCTGATAATGGTAGTTACAATTAACTTAACCTCGCTTGCAATTGTGAAGGAAAGGGAGATCGGTACGTTTGAACAGCTCATCGTAACACCTTTAAAGTCATACCAGATAATAATAGGTAAACTCGTGCCATTTTCTATATTGGGATTCGTATCAATAACAATTGTTCTTACTGTAATGAGGTTCTGGTTCGGGATTGATGTTAAGGGAAGCGTTCCTTTGCTTTATCTTGGAGCAATGGTTTTTATGCTTTCCACGCTCGGGCTTGGCTTATTTGTATCAACAATATCAAAAACACAGCAGCAGGCAACTATGACATCATTTTTTGGTGTGATGATGCCGATGATATATCTTTCTGGATTTTCATTCCCTATAGAAAATATGCCCGTGTGGATACAATATATAACTTATCTGATTCCGCTCAGGTATTTTATCACAATTGTCCGGGGAATAATCTTAAAAGGGGTAGGGATAGAACATTTGTATGACCAGTTCCTTGCACTTTTGATATTTGGTATTGTTATCTTATTGCTAAGCTCACTGCGATTCAGAAAAAAACTTGAATAAAAGGTATCACGCTAAGGTTGGCTTTTTTTATCGTTTTTTGAAACAATTGCCTTATTTTTTCCTAAATATTTATCATTTTTTAAAACAAAAATGCTTGCATTTATTCACAATTAGATATATATTTGAGTAATTCTCAATGAAAAAGCCATTAAAAATAAGAAGGACAGCTTCACTGCTGACAGTATCTCTGATATTGACGGGCTTATTATTTGCTGCTACTGAATTACAATACTTTACAGGTAAGAATGAAACAGATTCAATTCTTTTGGAATGGAAAACAGGGGCTGAAGATAACCTGAATCGTTTTGAAGTTGAAAGAAGTGCATCTGAGCCAAACAATTTTGTAAATGTTGGAAGCGTAACAGCGATCGGAAATAATTCATATTACTATTTCCGTGATAATACTGCCTATAACAGCCCGCCGGTCTCGCCTATTTATTATTACAGGCTGAAGCTGGTTGACAACAATGCGAACTACGTTTACTCGCAGACTATCACTGTTACACATGTTATTTCAAGTGTAAGGGATACATGGGGCAGTATAAAAGCTATTTTCAGATAGCACTGGCTGTTAAAGCTGGCCGCACTTCATTTCGTGAATTTTTACACCTTACATTTATTTTTTTAGGTTATTGCAAATTTTTGTTAACATACTTTTTCTATAAACTAACCTAAAGGAGAGTCATGACTGACACTACATCAACCAGACCGGCAGTAGCTTCAATAACACAGGCAGATATTGAAGACGGAAAAATGATGGCGATACTTGCCTACATTATTTTCCTGGTTCCGCTATTTGCAGCAAGAGACAAAAAGTTTGCAATGTATCACACTGAGCAGGCAATTGCATTATGGGTTGCCTTTATTGCTATTTACATTGTTATGATGGTTCTTACAATTGTTGTAAACCAGATCAGCAGCACACTGGGCTGCGTAGTTTCTATCTTAGGAATATTGCCATGGCTGGCATATGTTGTTTTATGGATCATGGGCTTATTGAATGCAGTGGGCGGCAAAGTAAAAGAGCTTCCGGTTATTGGTGCATGGGGAGCAAAACTGAACTTAGTAAAATAATCTACAAAAACAGGAGAAAATAAATGGCAGAATCGACAAGACAGGTTAATTTTACACCGGAAGATGTGAACAATGGTAAGACTATGGCAATACTTGCCTATCTTATATTCTTCATTCCATTGTTAATGGACGATATGAAAAGAAACAATTTTGTAATGTTTCATACAGAGCAGGGTATCGCTTTATTTATTTTAAATATTCTCGCAGGGATCCTTGGAACCGTAACTTGCGGCATTGGACTTATTTTATACATCCCATGGGTAATATTTTTGATAATGGGTATTATGAATGCCTCCAAAGGCTCTGTTACACCGCTTCCGCTTATCGGGCAGTTCGGAGAGAAATTCAACCTTGTGAAGTAGTTTTTTTAGAAATCAAATTTGGAAGCGCATTCTTTGAAAAAAGTCTGCGCTTTTTTTATGGACAAATTTAATGAATATCACAATTAACGGAGTTAATCAATGAATAATAATGAACAATTAAACCTTTTAAAGATATTTTTCCTGATATCGGCAATACTAAATATACTCTTTGGAATAACCTGGGTAATTTATACAATTGTAGGGGGGATTATCAGCTGCGGGATAGGATGTTTGTTCGGTATTTTCCCCGTTGTTAATATAATTGCCTGTGTAATGGATTTTGTTGCCTACAACAAAATAAATAATCAGAATAAAACCGGTACTTACAGCTCTATCCAGTTTGCTGCGATATTTGATATTATTACCATCATTACCGGTAATATAGTAAGCATGGTATTTGGAGTTATTGGGCTGGTATTTCTCACTAATCCGGAAGTCAGGGCATATTTACAGCAAAAAGGAATCTACTAGCAATTAATAATTAATAATTAATATTGAACATTAAGCAATAAGGTTCAGGTTTCGCCAGAATGGATTACTGTTAATTGATTATTGCCTATTGAACTAAACTATTTATTATCAATTGACTGCGGGTCAAGCATTTCCTCGCCCAGAGGTTTCGGTCTTTCCATCCTGTTTTGAATATAGCTTTCTTCCCTGTATCTCCTTGCTACCAGCATAAATGCAGTTGCCGTTACAAACATTAACCCCGCAAAGAACCAGAAAAATGTTGGTGTGCCTATTGTTATGTACTTCTGCAGGTGTGAGCTTACCTGCGCTGTTATGAAGTTACCCAGAGCCACTGAGAGCAGCCAGAGACCCATAATAAACGACTTCATACTGTTGGGTGCCTGCGTATATGAGAACTCTAGTCCCGTAATTGATACCATTACTTCCGCGGCTGTTAAGATAACATATGCGAAGAATTGCCAGAGAATGCTTGGCGTGCCGCCGTTTATGATCTGTATCTGCGCTACGGCAAGAAGCGCAAAGGAAAATCCGGCAATAAACATACCGATTATTATTTTTCTCACCATTGTAACCCTGAAAAGCCTGTTCATAGAAGGATAAAGATAAGACGTAAACAGCGGGATGAAGATCATGATCAGAATCGGATTTATAGCCTGTATCTGCGAGGCGAGAAGCTCAAACCTTACGAACCCAAGGTTCACCCATTTATCCATTTGTTCAGCCTGCAGTACCCACGACGAACCTGTCTGGTCAAAGAGCGACCAGAAAACCGCGATAAAAACATACATGATGCTCAGATTAATTATGGCTTTCCTGCCAAGAGGTGAAAATACATCGTGTTTATACTGCTTCCACCCTACCGGCGGTACTGCTATGAAAACTTTTCGCCCCATATAAAATACTACAGTTGCAAGAAGCATTAAGAATCCCGGTACACCGAATGCAAGGTGCGGCCCGTAATTATCAAGCAGCACCGGAGTGAGAAGTGATGAAGCCGCTGCTCCTAAATTGATTGCAAAATAGAAATAGCCGAATATTTTTTCGAGGAGGTGTTTATTTATTTTCTGGAACTGGTCGCCCACATGCGCCGAAACACAGGGTTTAATACCGCCTGAACCCATTGCAATGAGTGTGAGTCCTATAGAAAGTCCGAGGCGTGTATCATCAACAGCAAGGGCAACGTGCCCCAATACATATACAACAGAAAGTGTAATAATTGTTTTATATTTTCCCCAGAGAACATCCGAGAGTATTGCGCCAAGTATGGGGAAAAAATAATTTGCCATGGAAAAGTAATGATACCATGTAGTTGCATCGGCATCGTTCATCGGGTCAACAGCGCCCGAGCGGCTCATTAAATACTGAGTCATAAACACAATGAGAATTGTCTTCATGCCGTAGTAGCTGAAGCGCTCGGCAAGCTCATTGCCAATTATATACGGAATGCCTTTGGGCATTTTATTGGATATTTCAGTTGTTGATTGTGATTGGGTTTGGACCTGGGATTCGTCTGTCATATATTATACCTTAATTCTTAAATTAATAATAAGATAATCATGCAATTAAGTGATTGAAAATATCAGTTTCAATGTAAAATAACTGTACATTTAGCAGAATTCTCACCAATAAGAACCATGGAATTCGAAGGATAATTGAACTTGAAAATTAGAAAAAAATTTAATATATTTGACCTTATATATAGGTCATATAAACTATAAAATAGGTCAATAAAATATGCTGGAGAATATTTTAGGTTCAAAGAATAAAGAAAGGGTGCTTTTCTATATTGAAGCGCGAAATGAAGGATATGCACGTGAAATCGCAAAATATTACCGGGTTTCGTTAAGTCCGATCCAGGAGCAATTGGATAAACTTGAAACAGGTGGAATTTTTGTAAATAAAAAAGCGGGCAAAACAATTATCTATAGTTTTAATCCCCGTTTTGCATTCCTGAAAGAGCTTAAAGTGCTAATTGAGAAAGCAATAAGTTTTTTGCCTGATGATGAGAAGGAAAGGCTTCTAATTGTCAGGAGAAGACCCAGAAAGAAGAATAAACCATTATGAAGAAAATAAGAGATATGACAATCGGTGAGTTAGCGGCATTCGTAAGCACTCAGCTTAGTATGAATGGAATTGATTGTACACTGACCGGAGGAGCATGTATTTCAATCTATACAAACAATAAATACGAATCATTTGATCTGGATTTTATTGAGTCGGGTCAGTTTCCCCAAAAGAAAACTGAAGACATACTAAATGGAATCGGTTTCTACAAAGAAAACAGGTATTTTAAAAATAAACAGACTAAATATTTCATTGAATTTCCCAGTGGACCATTATCGATTGGCTCTGAACCAGTAGAGAGATATAAAGAAATGGAATTTGAAACAGGGAAATTGAAACTATTAACGCCAACTGATTCCGTTAAAGATCGTTTGGCCGCTTATTACCATTGGGATGACAAACAATCATTGGAGCAGGCAATATTAGTCTGCTTAGATCAAAAGATAAACATGAAAGAGATTGAAAAATTCTCAGCAGATGAAGGAATGATTGAAAAGTTTAACGTAATTAAGAGAAGATTGTTAAACAGGAAATAATCCCGCCGTCGTTGGTTTCGCACCTTCCATAGACGAGGTTTTCACCAACAATGACGGTTTAAAATCTAATAAATCCTGCAGTTCCAGCAAAGGAGACTTTGGCTCCTTTTCTTTTTGTCTTTATCTCAAAAGATAAATCCGTATATTTGTAATCATTCCAATAATTCCAGCAAAACACAAGCGTAATTGGCAGAGTTCATTCATCTACATAACCACTCCCACTATTCATTACTTGATGCTATCTGCACCATTGATGATCTGGTTAAAACTGCCAAAGATTTCAATATGCCGGCGCTTGCCCTCACCGATCACGGTGTAATGTACGGCGCAATGGATTTCTACAAGAAGGCCAAAAAAGCAGGTATTAAGCCTATCCTTGGATGCGAAGTATATATAGTAACAAAAGGCTCACGGTTTGAAAAAGGTAAGGATGACTCCCCCGGCGATATTGTGCTTGGCAGGGATAAATCTTCAAAGCAAATCGGCAAGCTCTCAAAAAGGAAATCAAACTACGACCACTTGGTTCTACTTGCAAAGGACCTCAAAGGTTACCAGAACCTTGTAAAGCTGGTTTCCCTTGGACACACTGAAGGCTTCTATTATAAACCACGTATTGACAGTACTTTACTTAAAGAATATTCAGATGGGCTTGTATGCCTGTCAGCGTGTGCCGGAGGTGTTGTGTCTTCTCATATTACCCGTGGTGATTTTGATTCTGCAAAAGAAGCTGCGATTATATACAAGGATATCTTTGATAAGGATTTTTACCTTGAGATACAGAACCATGGTATGGAAATTGAAAGGCAGATTCGCGACCATATGCCTAAGCTCGCTAAAGAGCTTGGATTGAAATTAATTGCAACAAATGATATTCACTATATAAAATACGAGCACCATATACCGCACAATCTGTACCTCTACATTAATACAGATCTTTCAAAAGATAAAGAAGGCAAGAATCTTGAAACTGAGCTGAGGTATGAAACTGACCAGGTTTATTTTAAGTCTGCGGAGGAAATGTGCGAGCTGTTTAAGGATTTCCCCGAGGCGATTGAATCAACCCTTGAAGTCGCCGAAAAGTGCAATCTTGAATTGCCCTTAAATGTCTATCATATGCCTGAATTCCCTATCCCAAAGGAATCCGGAGCTAAGACACTGAACGAGTATTTCGAAGTTCTTTCACACAAGGGATTACGGGAGAAAATAAAGAACGTAACAAGCGTAGAAATTGACCGGCTGAATCAGGAAATAGAGGTCATAGAGAATATGAATTTTGCCGGGTATTTTCTTATTGTGGCGGATTTTGTGAATCACGCAAAGAGAAATGGGATTTACGTTGGTCCGGGCAGAGGAAGCGCCGTAGGGTCGCTTGTATGTTATGCTCTTGGCATAACAAATGTAAACCCCCTTGATTACAACCTGCTTTTTGAAAGATTTCTGAATCCGGAAAGAATTTCAATGCCTGATATTGATATCGATTTCCAGGATGATAAGCGAGATGAAGTGATAAACTACTCAAAGGAAAAATACGGGGTGAATTCCGTATCGCAGATAATAACATTCAATAAGCTTAAGACCAAAGCCGTATTAAAGGATATCGGAAGAGTTTTGAATTATCCTTTTGATACAATTAATGAAATTACAAAAAATGTCCCTTCGATTTTCGGGAAGATTAAATCACTTACCGATTGTTATAATGATATTCCGGAGTTCAAGCAGTATTTTGACCAGGCAAAAGACCGTAAAAAACTGCTGGATTACTCAGTTGTGCTTGAAAACCTGAACAAGAATGTTAGCATGCATGCTTCAGGTGTTGTAATTGCTCCTTCAGATATTACGGACTACGTGCCGGTTGCAAAGACACCGCAGATCGATAACCAGTTCATGACGCAGTACGACATGAAAATGCTGGAAGACGCAGGCTTGATAAAAATGGACTTCCTGGGTTTGAAAGAATTGAAGATCCTCCAGAAATCGGTTGACCTGATTAAAGATCGTAAAAATATAGATATTGATGTTGATACAATTCCCCTTGACGATGCAAAGACCTACGAGATGTTCTCCAATGGCCATACGATCGCTGTATTCCAGTTCTCAAAGGCAAAGCAGAGGGAGTATCTATCGAAACTGAAGCCGAAAAATATCAATGATCTTGCAGCTATGAATGCGCTATACCGCCCCGGGCCGATGGACCTGATACCTGAATTCCTTGACAGGAAAAACGGTAAGAAAGAAGTTACTTATCTTCATCCCGATATGGAACAGGTACTGAAGGAGACTTACGGTGTAATTGTTTACCAGGAACAGGTTATGCAGCTTGTGAGAGTAATTGCAGGTTATTCGCTTGCAAAAGCAGACCTGGTAAGGCGTGCTATGGGCAAAAAAGATGAGAAGCTGATGAAAGAACAGGAAAAGGAATTCATAAAAGGAGCAGGAGAAAAAGGTTACAGCAGTAAAATTGCAAAAGAGATATTCAAATTAATTCTTAAGTTCGCTGATTACGGCTTTAATAAATCGCACAGCGTTGCATATTCAGTATTGGCATACCACACTGCATTTTTAAAGACCCACTACCCGCATGAATTCATGACCTCTCAGCTTAACTGCCGTTACGGTGATATGGATGAAATGGTCCTGCTGATAAACGAATGCAGAAGAATGAAGATCACCTTAAGCCTGCCGAATATCAATGAATGCATGTCTGAATTTTCGATCAATCCTGATGTTGAAAATCAAATTCTCTTCGGACTTACTGCAATAAAAAATGTCGGCAGGATTGCAGTTGATAATATTATCAAAGAAAGAACCGAGCATGGAAAGTTCATAAGTTTTGTCGATTTCTGCTCAAGAATAGATGCAAGAGTTGTGAATAAGAAGACTATCGAATCATTGATTTACGCAGGAGCATTTGACTGTCTGGATATGAACAGGAAAAAATTATTTGATAATTACGAAGCCGTGATGCACAGGTACGGTCAGAAAAAGAGCGATATTAAGGGGCAATCCTCCTTATTCGGAGGAGAGAGATCAAATGCTGCAATTAAAGATGTTATACTAGAGCCGCTGGGTGATAATTACCGGGACTGGTCTGACCGCGAAAAATTGTCGCTCGAAAAATCGGTTTTAGGACTGTATATCAGTGCGCATCCGCTCAGTGATTATGAAGATGAGATCGCTAAATTAAATCCGCTGAAATTCGGCGATGTAACAGATATCGAAGGTGAAGGG
>JANWKI010000148.1 GCA_025451455.1 Ignavibacteria bacterium | reverse complement strand
TGATCGATATTTAACCACCACCTGCTGAAAACTATTTTACCGGTTTGGGGGTCGATAGTTGGTTCCTCAGCTCCGTTTCTTTCCGAAGTAATTCTATGTAAATTGGCTGAAGTAGAATCAATTACATAAAGATTTGTTGTTCGTGCTCCGGAGTACTCTGCCAGGGAAGGATAGCGGGTACTTGCAAAGCAAATTCTGCCGTCAGGCAGATAACAGGGGTCAATATCATCATATTTAATGAACTTAGTCGCAATCGGTCCGAACTGGGCAAGGTTTATGTTTCGGTTTGTAGATGTTATCTTCTTAAAACCCGTTCCGTCTGAGCGAATTTCGTAAATGCGCCATGAACTGTCTCTGTGTTCAGCTCCTGCAAAAACTATCTTTGAAGCATTCCAGTAAACACATGGGTCGGATATATCCACCAGCGTGATTCCTGAAAAATTCATTGTACTATCAACCAGAACACGAACAGTGCCGTTTGCTTCCCTTACGAGCAGTCTGCCACCGACTGTTTTAAACCGCGAAAACGGACCCATACCCGGTAGAAGCCCTGCCTGAGGATAATATATGCTTCCGCCCTGAACAAGGTTACGTGAAACAAAAACTACAGGATATGGCTGGGATACAGTTTCTGAAGAAATTATCAAACATAAAAAACCCAGCAGAATATATACTACCGGGTTTAAAATATTTGATCTGAGCTGCATATTATTAAAGATAAAGCAGATTATTTATATGTTACAACTATAGAAGTAACACTCTTTTCTTTATCCCATGCAAGCATTATGCTTACTTCTCTTTTGTCTTTTGTCCACATCGTCATACCGCCGTCATCGCTCATCATTTCTCCCTCGCTCTTTTTGAATCCTGCTTTTTCCACTCCCTCAGCAAATGGGAGAAGCAGCACTTTTGGTTTATCAGTTGATTCAAAAGTTACAACAGTACCTTCTGATGTATTCAGCGAGCCAAGGCATTTTGCATTGGCCGGCTGCGGAACATCTGCAGGATAATCGGCGGGCATGCCCTCTTTGATACCAAGCTCATTGGATTTAGGATCTGTATTTGTTTTGTTTTCACCGGCTACCTGGTTGTTGTTTTTCTGATCGGCAGTTTTTGTTGAGTCGGTTTTTTTGTTATCAGTGTTTTGATCCTGCTTGCCGCAGCTGTTTAAGGCAAAAGCGGAAGTAAATATAATCATTAGTAAACATAAGTAAAAATAATTTGATTTGTTTTTCATCCTTTAGAATTGATTTTGAGATATTATAGTTAATTATTACAGATTACTGCTTCAAATTTGCCGGCAAGCCAGCTTTTAGACTCATCTTTAAAGAATATCACAACCCGTCCTTTGACAACTTTATCGGAAATACTTTCAATATTCAATGCACAATTCCAGGATTCCGATGAACTCACTCCGGAGGTTTTAAATGATGCCCGGTAAGTTGATGGGTCATCGGAAAATCTGCTTTTTTTCCAATCACCTTGTTTGAACCCGCTGCCCTTATTCATCAGGGTAAATCCTTCAAAATTTTCAATAAATCCGCAATTCTGACCTGGTTTTGATACTGAAAAGTTAATGACATTATCCCCGGAGCCGCGCCAATTTTCAAAATTGATGTATTGAAACGTTACTTCCCTGCCTTTGATAAAACCTTTTACCGGGAAATCCGGAATATCGGAAACTGAAATATCATCCTTCCAGCCAAATTCCTTCTTTTCTTCAGTATTTTTGATTTTATCATCCGATTTTTTGCCGCACGAACTAACTGCAGCAACCAATAAAGAAGCAGCAATGAAAAAAACAATAAAGCTCCTTTTCGATACAATTCCCGTTATCAGTTTTCCTTATTCTTTATTTGCAGTATTTATTAAATCTGTCGTTTATTCTGCCCCAGTTAAGATTGTTCAGAAAATTATCAATATACTTTGCTCTTGCAGGGCCGTCTTTATGATAATAAGCGTGTTCAAAAACATCACATGCTACAAGCGGAACACCGCCCCATATTGCGCCGTACTGATGTTCATCTACCAGAACGTTTATCAGTCTGCCTGAAGATAACCTGTCGAATACAAGAAGTCCCCAGCCGCTTAATTTAGCAGCAACACTGCAAGCCTTGAACTCTGCTTTCCAGTTATCAAAAGAGCCGAAGTTATCTTCAATTGCTTTTTTAATATCCGCTCCCTTTGAAATATCACCGTCCCCTCCTAAATTATCCCAGTACACGTCATGCAAATATGCGCCGGAATGGTTCCACGTAAACCTTCTTTTTAATTCACCGATATCGCTCCAGTTGCCATTGGCTTTGGATAGATCAGCGGATTCAAGTTCTTTTTCAATATTATTCAGAAATGTTACATATCCCTTGTGATGTGTGTTATAATGCCAGTCAGCAGTTTCGGCATCAACAACATCTTTCAGCAGAGATTTTGCGTCTTCATCGGAATAAGGACGCGGATTAAACTTCCATTCATAAGCCATTTTGTAAAAACCTCCTTTAGGTTCCGGGAGATACTCTCCCCCGATCTTATTATGTAAAAATTCAAATTTCGAAAAAAGCCCGAGCGATAGTGCGCCCAAAGCAGAAGTCTTTATGAACTTTCTCCTGCCTTTCTTGTTCACTATCTATACTCCAAAAGAGCTTCCGCAGCCGCAAGTCTTTTTTGCGGAAGGATTATTGAAAACAAAACCCTTACCATTTAGGCCGTCAGTATAATCAACTGTTGTACCTGTAAGGTAAAGAATACTCTTCCAGTCAACAGCTACTTTAACTCCGCCGAATTCCATGACATTATCGGTCTCTTTCAGTTCAGCATCAAAGCCAAGCGTATAGGATAGGCCTGAACAGCCTCCGCCTTTGACTCCGATCCTGAGCACATAATCATCGGGAATTGTATTTTCCGACATGATCTTTTTGACCTCACCAATTGCTTTTTCAGTCAGTGCAATTCCGTCTGTAATTTCCGGCGCTGTCATTTGTTTAGTTTCTTCCATATTATTTATTTTCTGATTGATTAAATTTAATTTACAATTTTAAAAATTTTTATTATCTATTTAAAGAAAAAATTCATTCCCAAAGAAAGCGACCAGTATACAACTCTCCTGTCATGCGTTAATCCGTTAAGAGCGCTTTGCTCATCCCTGAACACAATTACATGGGCATCTTCAACGTTTTGATCTTCTGTTTGTTTGTTCCACAGGTTATCATAGCTGTAACTGTAACCAATAAAAAGCCCGACTGTCTTTTTTATATTGTAGTTCAGCTTAATACCTACTGAATAACCGTATCTTGGTTTTACTTTGAAAAAATCTATACCTGCCTTGTGATACGTCTCTCCACCAACAAGGTTCATTCTAAGCAGGCCGTAAACCCCGGGATAAATGGTTTTTTCATGCCCTATCGGATTTACTTCAGCACCTAAGCCTGTTGAAAAAGACTGTATTCTTACACCGATATCATATCCTGAAGAGCCCGGATAACTGGCGGTAAGAACATTGTACCCAATATTAAAAAGAGCTTTCAGATGGCCTTTTTGCAAAATGCTGTACTTGAAATAAGTCTGCACGTTGAGCCCGGAATTTGCTCCAAGGTTATCAGAGATCAGGATCCTCTTCCCGTTCAAAAAGATCCGGTCTTCAGTTTCGTTGATCGTCATATTATTGCCGTATGCTTCATACATAGGCCGTGAATAACCTATATGAAAACTGAGTTCAATACGGCTCCCGGAATCTTTCTTTAATACTTTCTGAGTCTGTGCATTTGCATTTATTACAAAGAGCAGCAATAATATTACAAAAGTAAGCTTAAAAACCTGCATACTCCCCTTCTTTTGTAACGCGGAATAAGGGAGAAATATCCCTTAATTTTTTTGCTTTTTCAACTACTTTATCAATAACATATTCAATTTCTTCTGCTGTAGTAAACCTCCCCAGCCCAAACCTCAACGAAGAATGTTTATGCTTATCATCAAGTCCAATGGCCTTTAAGACGTGAGAAGTTTCAACTGATTCGGATGAACATGCGCTTCCCGTAGATATGGCAATTTCTTTGATAGCTATCAAAAGCGAATCAGAATTGACGTTTTTAATAGTTATGTTAAGATTATTCGCAATTCTGTTCCCAGGGTCTCCATTAAGTTTAACCTCCGGTAATCCCGAAATAATTCCATTATAAAGCCTGTCTCTCAATTCCTTAATTCTTGTCGTTTCTGTTCCCATTTCTTCTCTTGCAACAGCACATGCTTTACCTAAACCAACTATGCCGGCTACATTAAGTGTACCTGCCCTGAACCCTCTTTCCTGTGAACCGCCGTCAACCCGGGGAGTAAGCCTTATCTTTGGAAACTTTGACTTCAAATACAATGCACCAACGCCCTTTGGCCCGTAAATTTTATGAGAAGAAAAACTCATTAGATCAATATTGCTTTCTATAACATCAACCGGCAGTTTACCGACTGCCTGCGTTGCATCAGTATGAAAGAGAACTTTTCTTCTTTTGCAGAGAGCACCAATTTCGCTTATTTTCTGAATGGTTCCGATCTCATTATTGGCATACATCACAGAAACTAGTATGGTCTTTTCGTTAATTGAATTTTCCAGTTCCTTAAGATCGATCAAACCAAATTCATCCACTTCAAGATAAGTTACATCAAATCCTTTTTTCTCAAGGCTTTTGCAAGAATCCAGTACAGCTTCGTGCTCTATCTTTGTTGTAATGATATGATTGCCTTTTGGAGCATAAGCATCGGCTATACCCTTTATTGCAAGGTTAACTGATTCAGTTGCTCCGCTTGTAAAAATTATATCAGGGCTTTCTGCATTAATTAATCCCGCTATTTGCTTTCTTGCATTTTCAACAGCCGCTTCTGCTTTCCATCCAAACTCATGCGACTTGCTTGAAGCATTGCCAAAAACTTTCGTGAAGTATGGCATCATAGCTTCAACTACCCGCGTATCAACCGGAGTTGTTGAATGGTAATCCAGATATATAGGAAATTTTATCAAATTCTGTTTGTCAGACGATTTCGGATAACTTGGTTGAGTTAAAATAACTGTTTATCTGCCTTTGTATTTTTTTCA
>JANWKI010000147.1 GCA_025451455.1 Ignavibacteria bacterium | reverse complement strand
TCACTTTAGGAAAAATAGCTCTAAAACATCCGCGCCTGCGTATCACCGGTTATCATTCAGGTTATGGCTTTACAGATGAGGATGTAATATCCGTGATCAATGAATCAAAACCGGATATCCTTATTGTCGGGCTTGGTTTCCCTAAGCAGGAAAAATGGATATTAAAGCACTTAAGTAAAATTGACTGCAAAGCTGTTATTGCTGTAGGCGATGGAATCAAGGTTTTTGCCGGCACAAAGATACGCGGCCCGAAGTTTATGAGAACAATTGGTATGGAATGGTTTATCCGGCTTTTAAGCAATCCTTTCAGGTATTTTAAGAGATATGTTATCGGAAACCCGCTATTTTTATATAGAATTATTAAATTAAAAATTCGTAAATTTGGGTGAATGTTTATTAAAAAACTATGGATATTCGCCATAATATTGCTCTTTTGCTGCGGGGAATCATATTCCCAAAATTTCAGCTGGATAACCCCTAACAAAACATACCTTAAGCTATTTGTAATTGACGACGGAATATACAGGATAACGGCAAATGAATTCACTGCTGCCGGTGTAAATACCACTAATATCGATCCCCGAACGGTAAAGGTATATTATAAAGGACTTGAGATCCCTGTCTATTTCGAAGGCGAGCAGGACGGGCAGTTCAATCCAAATGATTTTATTGATTTTTATGGTACCCGCAATTACGGGGGGTTTACAAATACATACCTTGCCAGCTATGGGCCAACAACTCCGGATTACATTACAGACGAATACTATGATATTTACAGTGATACAAGTGTTTACTGGATTGGCTGGGATGGTAATAACGGGCTAAGGTACAATATTTCAAATTACTCAGTACAAAATGAATATACTTCATCTTATTCTCTTGAAAAATTACATTTCGAAAGAGATTCCCTGTATTCGCTTGGAATAACACTGAACCCGCTTTCTGATTACAGGTACTTTAACAACGAAAAGATTTCCGGTGAAGGCTGGTACTGGAAAAACCTTACACCCGGGAACGGAATGATCTTTACACAACAATTTTCTATCCTGAACCTGTATTCTCTTCCCGTAAACTGTTCATTCAGGATATTTGCTTACCCTAATTCATTCGATTCTACTTTCAATGAACATAAGCTTGCCTTAAAGATCAACACAACAACCATAGCCACACTTGAGAAGGATGACTACAACAGATTTGATACATCTGTGGCTTTTTCAAGCTCACTGCTCACTCAGGGTTCGAATAATTCAGTGACTGTAACATATCAGCCAACTTTCGGAAATCCGGCCGCAACGCCAAGTTTATATTTTGACCTTGTGGAAATTTCATTTCCAAAAACATTCAGTTTACAGAATAATGCCTGCAAAATAACCCTGGGAGGCAGCGATACTGCATCGGCACTTTTTAAGGTTTCCGGATTCAATTTATCCAATCCATTTTCTATATACGACGTTAAAAATAATATAAAGATCATTAATATCAGCTCTAATTTTGATACTTTGTTTTTTACAGGGAAAAAGAACGGGACTTTTGAAATTTCGAATCAAAACATTACTAAAAGGCCGTTCAGAACAATTTCCAGGCAGGTTCCAAACCTGGTTTCATCAGCAAATGGGGCTGATCATATTGTGATATATAACAGGCTGTTTGAATCGCAGGCAGAGCAGTTGAGACAGCACAGGGCTGCAAATGATAATTACCGCACTTTCAAAGCAGCCGTTGATGATATAACCGATATTTTTAATTACGGAATGGAAAACCCCGTTGCAGTAAGAAGATTTGTAAAATATGTTTATGATAACTGGCAGCTCCCAAAGGTACAGTTTGTCTGCTTGATGGGGAGAGGCTCATTAGACCCGAAGAACAACCGAACATCGCAGAATTTTTACAGAAATCTTATTCCGGTTTACGGAAATCCGCCCAGTGACGGATATTTTGTTAATTTTAACCTGAATAGTTTTACTTATTTTCATGAAACGGCAATAGGAAGGATACCTGCATACACTCAGCAGGAAGCACAGGATGTGGTTAATAAGATCATTGCATACGACGGCCAGCCGCCGGAGAGCTGGTGGAAGAAATTCATTATGATAACAGGCGGCCCGAACAGAAATGAGCAAATTCAGTACCAGACACAGTCTAACCAGTTCATAAATACTTATGTTTCACCTCCGCCGGTATCGGGAGATTATAGTAAGATCTACCGAAATGATTCAGCAGGTTATATAACATTTAATTACGCGGATTCAATTAAAAAAGAAATAAACCGCGGAGGCATAATAGTGAATTTTATCGGACATGCCGGAAGCCAAGACTGGGAACTTGGCCTGGAAGACCCGTTCACACTTTCAAACGGCACGAAAACACCGTTAGTGCTAAGTATGACCTGTTTTACAGGTAAGCATTCGGAACCTAACCAGAGAGGGTTTGGAGAAAAATTTATTTATGTGCCGAACAGGGGTGCAATCGGGTTTTTGGGAAGCACAGGATGGAGTTTTTCCGGAGCAGGGAATGAGATCAATAAATATGTTCTCCAGGGGTTTTCACAGGATACAATTCGCAGGATTGGTTCTTTGATAAAATATGCAAATAATATTCTTGCATCTGATTCCGGGAGCTTCCAGGTCAGGAATATGATAAATTGTTACGGACTGCTGGGTGATCCGGCATCTAAACTTTTGCTCCCCGGATATCCTGAATTTATTATCGGTCAAACTGATTACAGGATCACGAATCAATACCCGCTTGTAGGTGAGCAGGTTATTCTTACAATTTATCCAAAGAATTACGGCCTGTTTGCAAAGGACTGTTTGATCAGATTTGAAATACTTAAAAATGGCGGTTCATTCAGGTTCAAAGATACTTTAATGACTAATTTTTCATATCTTGATACAGCATCATATGTATTCAGTATCGATACTATCGGTAATTACTCGATCAAGGTTACACTGGATTATGACAACAAATATCCACAGGAAAACCCAGCGAATAATGTTTTGCAACTACCGCTTCCTCTCAGGAATATTTCGTTTACACCTCTGAAACCTATCAGCAATTCAGTTGTAATAAATGATTCTGTAGAATTTGTTGGGCTGAATCCGCAGGTCGATCTGAGGACTCATAATGTTAAAGTTATATTGCAGGTTGATACGTCCATTAATTTTGTTAACCCGCTCTATAATTATAATAATAGCAGCATTAGCGGAGTAGCTACAAGGGTACGGTACAGAATACCGCTGCTGGATTCAAACATTGTTTACTACTGGAGAACAAATGCTGTAATTGATAATGACAGCGTTGGCTGGTCTGAAGTAAACAGGTTTGTTTATAATCCCATGGTCAGTTTCAAAAATTCGAAAACAATTGGCAATGACTCAATAGCTGTTTTGTATATGAAACTTCCCGGACAATATAACCAATCTGATATAAACGGACTGTATTACACAGGCAGCGGTTACAGGCTGAATAATTTCAGCGGGGAACTGCGTGTTAAATCATATGGCAGCAACGCCCAGGAAGCATCATATTTCATTATTAATGATTCTACATTATATGCTGATGGCGGTCAGAATACCGGACTTAATATTGTTAAGGTCAGGAAACTTACCGGCGGATTTATTGAATTCAGAAATTTCAGAATGTCAACACCCTCTTCATCCGATTCAGTTCTGAATTTTCTGAATACATTTGATACTACACATTATATTATGATTGGCATTGCAACACATGTTTCGAACTCAGACAGCCTTCGTCAAAATGCCAAGAACAGGATCAGGCTCTTTGGCGCACTTCTTGCAGATTCAGTTACCAGGTTTGACCAGTTCGATTCCTATGCATTCATAGGATATCTGGGCGCGCTTCCTCAGAATACATCCGAACAGTTTCACAGGTATTCATCTAATTCAAATTGGGAACCATCATTTGCCAATCTCACACCTGTATTTCTATATACACATGGTACGATAAATTTTACTATTGGACCGGCGCACAGATGGAAATATTTTTCGTGGAATAATCTTATTCCTTCAGGCTCCAGCCTGACCTATGATGTTACCGGTTACAATAACAGCGGAGTTCCAGTTCTGCTTTATTCAAATCTGAGTAATAATGAATTTGTTAATCTTGATACAATAAACAGCCATATTTATCCGGATCTGAGACTTACTGCAAAACTTCAAATTGATACATTGACAGGGCTAGTTTCGCCGGAGTTCAGGTCCATGTATTTCAAATATACTCCGCCTGCAGAGATCATTCCCGATAATTACTCCTTTACAAGAAGCGATACTGTAGTAGATGAGGGTGCAGAAGTAACAATTTCTGTTCGTAATTATAACATTGGATTTGTTCCTGCAGGAGTTATTGTTTATAAGTGGAGCGCTAATGCTCCATCGGGAGTAGTTGTACTCAAATCCGATACAGTTTACACTCCGCTCGAACCGGATAGCAGCCTTGTTTCTGCGGTAACATTCAACACTGCAGGTTTGAAAGACCCAAACACGACACTCGATACTGTTAATATCAATTTTGAAGTTACCATGCTTGGCAATCAGAATGATTATTACCCTTTTAACAATTTTGCATTTACTAATATTATTATCGCAGGTGATTCCACCGGTCCGGCAATTGATGTTACCTACGATGGTGAAAAGATCTTAAATGGCGATCTTATTCCTGCTAAGCCGGAAATATTGTTCAGATTCTTTGATGACAGTAAATTAGATTATTCTATTGAAGACACGTCAAATATTTTCATCAAATTAGACGGAAGACGAATCTATTACAATTTTGGAGGCCAGCTAAACCCGGAAATTACATTTTCTGCAGTCAATAACGGTAATTTGAAAACATCGGTTATATACAGCCCTACTCTTGCAGAGGGAACCCATACAATACAATATATCGGAAGTGATAAAGACGGCAATAAAGATACTGTCACAAATGATATTTATGTCAGCTATGACTTTACGGTAAAGAATCTTTTCAACTACCCTAACCCTATGAGAAGCGATACATATTTTACTTTTAATTTGTTCGCAGCCGATGCGCCAGAATCGTGCCGAATAAAGATATATACAGTAGCAGGAAGGCTGATCAAAGATATTTCTTCTCCAGCCCGGGTGGGTTTTAACCGTATATACTGGGATGGCAGCGATAACGATGGCGAATTTATGGCAAATGGTATATATTTGTATAAATTGATCCTTGAAGGGAGCGGAAAGACAGAGACATCTGTGCAAAAACTGGCAATTTTAAGATGAAAATAACATTAAATATCGCCAAAATAGTTGTTTTACTTTTTCTGACATGCGGGCTCACGCATTCACAATGGGTCCAGCAAGTAAGCGGAACAACAAATATACTTACAAACATTTTCTTTGCTGACCAAAATAACGGTACAGTAATTGGACTTTCAGGAACTATCAGGCATACAACTAACGGCGGATTGAACTGGGGTTCACAGACAATTGCCGCAAGTGATCTTTATGGGATTTACTTCACAAACTTGAATACCGGATTTGTTTGCGGCGACGGAGGAGTTGTTGCAAAAACTACAAACGGAGGTGCCAGCTGGATAATGGGCTCCGTCCCGGTTGAACTTTACAGAGGGATCTGGTTTTCGGATGATAACACCGGTTATGTTAGCGGTTCAGGTGGACTTGTTATTAAAACCACAAACGGCGGAACAAACTGGGTAACACAGACTACCCCCAATGCTAATTTCCTGACTAATATAGCTTTTTCAGATGCTCAAACAGGTTTCGCAGTCGGATTCACGGGAACAGCCATTAAAACAACCGATGGCGGGAATAACTGGACAGCCCTTAATACCGGAACCAGTACACTATTGTTCGGGCTGGCAGTCACATCCCCTTCAATTATATTCGTTTCCGGTGAAGGAGGGTTTATGATAAAAAGTACGAACGGCGGAAATAACTGGGTAGTGCAAAATTCAAATGCGGG
>JANWKI010000146.1 GCA_025451455.1 Ignavibacteria bacterium | reverse complement strand
CATATCTTTTGCTTCAGTGCTCTTGGCAATGATATCGTTCATCTTATTGGGCTCATACTGCCACCTGTTGCTTTGCACAGCCATTTTCATGATATAAGCCTCGGCAAAATCATCTTTCATATCAGTACTCTTATCAAAAAGGCTGATTGCTGATTCGGTATATTTCTGAAGATCATTCATGTCCTTTTCTCCGGAAGCAATGCGTGAAAGCATCACATCGACCGAACCAAGATAATAGTTTACCATCCATTCATTCTTTTTCAGCTGTAGCACTCTTTCAAAATCACCCCGTACTTTCAGCAGAGCAGATTTGTCACTTTTTTCACCTACTTCTCCCAGCTTCCTGATATTCTTTTTCATAGCATCTGAATAATCATCTGCTTTTAATAATGTGCTGTTTACTGCAGTCAGCAAAAAGATAATTAATGTAAAAATAATTGTTTTCATAGTGTTTCCTTTCTGTGAAACGTCAAATGTCAAACGTGAAACGTGAGACATAAAACGCTAAACGTTAATTTGGTTTTTTAGTACTATTTATAATATTAGTTAACTTTGCAAATTCAATTAGAAATAATATGGTCGGGTTCACGCTTTTTCGTTTTACTTTTCACGTTTGACATTTGTCGTTTCACGTTACTAAAACTGAACTCCTAATCCCATATAAAACTGTATCTTATTTGTTGTAATTATTTCTTTGCGCTCAGAATAATCAGCGTTATATGTGTAATCATACAAATTTTTGCTGTTCAGCAGATTGTTGATCTGGAATACCGCAACAGCAAACCTGCCAAAGAGTGAAAAGATATACTGAAAATTAATATCCAGCCGGTGATATGCCGGGAAGCGGCCGCTGTTGATTTCGGCGTAAACCGGCTGATACAAATTGTAAGTAGAGTCATATATCCCCCCGGTTACCGGTGTATACGGCTTTCCCGTAGAAACCCTGTATGTGAGGCCTGTAACAATAGCATCCGTAATATTATAACTGGCAACAAAAGTTAAGTTATGAGTAATGTCATAATCAGCCGATAATTCACTTGCAGCTTCATATTGCTTTCTCTTTGAATCAGTATAAGCATACGAGATCCATGTTACGTATTTATTTGTAACACCTGATTTAATGAAAACATCGACACCTTTGGCAAAACCCTTCCCTCCTGAGGTATACAGGAAACTGTTTTGATCGCGGGTCACAAGATCCCTGTAGTCTTTATAATACCCTTCAACCCTGAATAAAAACACTCCTTCATTCACATTATATTCATAACCTAAAATGTAATGGGTTGCTTTTTCCGGCTTAAGGCTGAAGTTTTCCGATTGAGCATAATATTCCAGCTTCGGGAACTGGTGGTATATACCTAATGCCCCTCTTACAACATTATTTTTGGCAAACTTCCATCCAAGTGATAAGCGCGGGTCAGCAACAGTTTTTTTGGAAAGGGTGTGATAATCCGTCCTTATGCCTGCAATTGTGAAAAACGTTTTGAATGGCCTGATTTGTGCCTCGATATACCCCCCTGCTCTTCCTGTATGGCTTAAATTATACAGGTCAAAATACGGCGCATCCGTCCCGATATTATAGCTGACCTGCGGTACCCTGCCATTGAATTTGTCTTCATTATATTCATATTCACCGCCCGTATTCAAATCTACATTCTTTGCAAACTGGTATGTCAGATCAACCCTGTACTTGCTGTATAATTGGTTTGCACTGGTATTGAGAACTCCATACAAAACGTCATCAATATGATTACTGTAGGAGAGCCCCATGCTCATGTATGTCCTGGAGCCCAGACCTGCGGAATACTTAATATTCGAAAAGATTGTCTTTGAACCGGAATTAAAAAATCCGTCATAAGAAGGGCTTGTATTTTTGATACCTATCTTATCCTGTGAGTAATCAAACACTAGTTTGATATTGCTGTTTGCCGTGAGCATATATGAAAGAGAACCTCCTAGACCTCTTGCAAGCGGAATCGGGTCATAACTATCCGTCAAATAACCGTTTATTTTAAAGTATGGTTCAAGGATCGTCTGACCGAGGTCAACCGTTGCTCCGAGTTTCTTATCTTTTGAAAGATATACTCCCGAGAGCCCGATATTTGCAAGACCAAGCCATGCAAAACCACCCGTACCCTGAGGCATCTCATATGTTTTCAGGTCCAGAACTGCCGAAAGAACGTTTCCGTATCTGGCGGAAAAGCCGCCGCTTGAGAAATTTATTCCTTTTAAACCCCATGGATTAATAGTCGTATATGATGAAGTATTAAAATCATCATCAAAAATGAACGGATTGTACAGAGATGCCTGGTCTAACATTGTAAGCACTTCATTTTCATCACCGCCCCTGACGGTAATCCTGCTTCCTTCATTAACCTGGTTTAAACCGGGAAAAGTTGATATTGCCCTGTAAAGATCTGCATCGGAGCCGGGAATTCTAACGATCTCAAGCGGGGTAATAGTAACCTGTGACTGCTGACCTGATGTATAAGAGCTTGCAGTAACAATTATCTCTTCTGTTTCCACCTCAGTTTTTTTAAGAGTAATATTCAGCTCAACCGGCTTGCCTGATTCGATTGTTATGGTTTGCCTTTTTTCGTTGTAATCAAAATAAGTAAAAAGCAGGTTCTGCTTACCGGTTTTAGAAGTTTCGAATTCATAATATCCCGCAGAGTCTGTTGTTGCGCCGTCTATTGATCCTTCAATGACTACATTAGCACCGTTTAGCGGTTTGTTATTTTCACCGTTTATCTTTCCGGATATTTTTGTATCCTGCGCCGGGGCCGAATAAGAAATAAAAAGTATTAAAAATAATGCTGCGGCTCTTAACATTTTTTCTAATTTTGTTTATTAATTAGTTTTTGATATTCTCTTTCAGTTAATGTATCTTTGATTCCCGAATATGCCCCTATGTAATTAAATGCAAGCCCGATACCCCATCCGAAGGAGACAAATGCAGGCCAGGGAAAGCTGAGATCACCATGCCTCAAGCCGCCAAAGAGCCACAGACCCCATAAGAATATATTTACAATTACATAAGTAAGCAAATGCTTTTTGAATTCGGCTCTTTTTCTGGCAATTTTCCAGAGTTTTTCATCTTTTGGTTGTGTATTATTTGTTTCCATTTTTTATTTTGTTGAATTTTATTGATTAATTTCCAAATGCTTTCTTATGCTGTCTTTTCCTGATAGTGTAGTATATCATAATTGCCGGACCCAGAAGAAAATACAGGAAGCCGCTTAAGCCAGCTTTGCCTTCGGGGAGTAAAAGGACTGCTATTATTGTAATAAGCGGTACAATTATGTTAATGCAGTATAAATACATTTTCGTTTTGGTATTGAATACTTCCATATCATTAAGTCCCAGTTCGGTTTTCTTTTTAGCAGCATGATAATACATAAGCACTATCATTAAATATATCGAAGCGAATCCAAGCCCGTAGATGATCATCAATTCCGGTACCTGTGCTAATGTGATTATAGTTTTTGAACCCTCCTGATGCAAGGGACCGATAG
Organism: Ignavibacteria bacterium; assembly: GCA_025451455.1. Taxonomy (GTDB): domain Bacteria; phylum Bacteroidota; class Ignavibacteria; order Tepidaquicellales; family OLB5; genus OLB5. The sequence goes on along the minus strand of JANWKI010000146.1, from coordinate 7,879 downwards.
TTAACAGCAGCCTGAAGAGAAATTTCAGCGGATAAACATAGAACAATACAAGAAACAACAGTACTGCGTTTACCATTATTATGAACGTATCCTGCAAGCCGTACCTGCGGAAGAAAATGAATTGTGAATACCATATCTGGAAAAGCAATGCGAAGCTCACAGCAAATGCAAGGAAGCCGCTCATGGTATGCATTAACTCATCAAAAGTTTCAGGAACTTCAAGTGATACTATCAGCAAAGTAACGGCAAAAGCAAATACTGCGTCTGAAAATGCTTCGATTCTGAGCACTTCATGGCTGCGCCATTTGAAATTCCCTCTTGCCTCTGCAGAATCTTTGATGAATTTTTTCCTGAACATTACTGTTTTCTTATTATGCTTTCAAGTTTTTTTATATATTCTTCGAAGGCTTTCCTTCCAGTATCTGTAATTCTGTATCTTGAAACGGGCTTTCTTTCTACAAATTCTTTCCTTACGGAAACATAGTTATGGTCTTCAAGCTTTTTTAAATGTACACTCAGGTTTCCATCTGTCGCATTGATCTTTTCACGGATAAATGTAAACTCGGCTTCATCAACGCTCACCAGCACAGCCATTATCGCAGTCCTGATGCGTGAGTGTATTACATCATCTATTTCCTGGTAATTATAATCAGTCATTTTCAGCTTAATTCAGAAGCAGTCATTTCTTTTTTCCATTTCCTGTTAATTATGATACCCGGTATTGTCTGAAAGCAGATCATCATCAAAGCAAAGATAAGCAGTGTGTGAATGCCGGGATATATGAAAGTAAGTATTGCCCCTGCCCACCAGCCGTAAGAAAGCCTCTGGAGCCATTTTAACTGCTGAATTGCACCGCTTGTATAATATGTTACTCCAAGCACTGTTGAAATTATCGGGCAAATGTACACAGGATTATATGCACCGGAAATTGTTCCCATAAAACCAAACATGAACATTGCTATTCCGCCGGCAAACCACAGTGAACCAAGTAACTTTCCTGCAAATGTACGGACTTTTCGTTTTTTGTCGACAAATCTTTCAATGATCGCTCCCGTTATTGCGGCGCTTGTCATTAAAACAAACCACATCATTCCCTGGTAATTTACTGTGACACTCATTCTGGCCATTATGTAATTCGATATCAGTGCGCATGTTACAACTATGCCCCAGTATATATAATGCCAGCCATTATTTAAAACCAGGGTCCGGCTGTCTTCCATAATTTTCTTGATAACAGAAAGTTCTAATTCTGCCTGTGTGGTATCGGTTTGTTTTAGTTCCATAATGCTTAAATTAAGTAAAATTTCAAATAAATTGACTTTGTTTTTTAAAGTACTTTACAAATATATACCCTTAGAACTGATTTGTCAAGTGCTGATGAAATTAATTTTTGATAAAGAGCTGTTTTTTAAGATGCGGGTTGGAAATTTCGAAATAGGATAAGCTCAACAAAAAAAGGCATCCACAGGAATGGATGCCTTTTTAAACTTAAAGCTTATCTTTTTTTATAACTTGATAATCCTCATTTTATAGAATGAACGCCATACAAAGTAGAGAGCAACGAGAAAGAAAAATCCGCCGGCATATGGTGCAGTAGATCTGAATGATTCCGATATTGCCATTTCCATTGCAAGAAGTCCGAATAAAGTAGTGAACTTAATAATCGGGTTAAGTGCAACAGATGAAGTATCCTTGAATGGATCGCCTACTGTATCGCCAACAATCGTAGCATCGTGCAGCGGAGTGTTTTTTTCCTTAAGGTCAACTTCTACAACTTTCTTGGCATTATCCCATGCGCCGCCTGCATTAGCCATGAACATTGCCTGGTACAACCCAAATACTGCAATTGAAATAAGGAAGCTGATAAAGAATGAAACAGGGTCATTTGTTTTGCCGGGAGCGGAGAAAAACGCAAAAGCCAATGCAAATGAAAATATTGCAACAAATATGTTGAACATTCCGGTTTGAGCGTACTGAGTGCAGATCTTAACCACTTCTTTTGATTTCTCGGTGGAAGCGCTCATACTCGCGTTTTCATCGAGATTAATATTCTTCTTAATATACTCTACAGCCCTGTAAGCTCCCGTAGTAACTGCCTGTGTTGAAGCGCCTGTGAACCAGTATATTACCGCGCCTCCGCAGATAAATCCAAGGATAGTATAGGGATTAAGTATGCTGAGTACTGCTTCAGGCTGAATTCCAAGAGAGTTCTTAATTAGAAGAATAAGTGAAAAAATCATTGTTGTGGCACCAACAACCGCAGTACCAATCAGCACCGGTTTTGCTGTTGCCTTGAATGTATTGCCTGCTCCGTCATTTGCTTCGAGGTAATGTTTTGCCTTTTCAAAATCCGGTTTAAAACCAAAGTCCCTTGTAATTTCTTCAACAATGCCTTCTCTGGTTTCGATAAGTGATAATTCATAAATTGATTGCGCATTATCGGTTACTGGCCCATAACTATCAACGGCAATTGTAACGGGACCCATTCCAAGCATTCCAAAAGCAACAAGCCCGAATGCAAAGATAGATGCGTATGCCGGTATCATTGCGCCGGGAATTGAAAGCGAAGCAAAATATGCGATTATCATCAAAACGAAAAATACCATTCCGATCCAGAATGCCGCAAAATTACCAGCAACAAGCCCGGAAAGGATCGTCAGTGATGCACCGCCTTCTCTGGATGCTGTAACAACTTCGTTTACGTGCTTTGATTTTGGGCTGGTAAATATTTTTGTGAATTCAGGTATGAGAGCAGCGCCAAGAGTTCCGCAGCTGATAATGATCGAAAGTGTCATCCAAAGATTATTGGGTAAGTGCCCGATGAGCATCTTGCTGCTGACAAAAGTTACTATCATAGAAATTATTGAAGTGATCCAGACAAGTGACGTTAAAGGTTTTTCAAAATCAAGGTCCTCTTTATTTCCGTATTTAGCTTTTGCCCATATACCGTTAATATAAAAGGAAACAATTGATGTTCCTATCATCAGGATCCTCATTACAAATATCCAGGTCAAAAGTTCGGTCTGGAACAATATATCAGGGACTGCAAGAACTATGAAACTGATAAGCGCGACACCGGTTACACCGTAGGTTTCAAATCCGTCTGCTGTAGGTCCGACTGAATCGCCTGCATTATCTCCTGTACAGTCAGCAATTACACCCGGGTTACGGGGATCGTCTTCTTTAATCTTGAATACGATCTTCATTAAGTCACTTCCGATATCGGCAATTTTTGTGAAGATACCGCCTGCAATTCTGAGAGCTGATGCACCGAGTGATTCACCAATGGCAAACCCGATAAAGCTTGCTCCTGCAAATTCGCGGGGAACAAACAATAAAATTATCAGCATCATAATAAGCTCTACACAAATGAGCATTACACCAATGCTCATACCTGCATCCAGGGGAATCGTTAAGAGCTTTATAGGTTTTCTCTCTAAGGATGCAAAAGCCATACGGCTGTTTGCAAGAGTGTTCATCCTTATTCCGAATTTTGCAACTCCAAATGAACCAAGAATTCCAACTACTGTCCACATTAATATCAGCGCTACACCGCCAAGACCGGCATGCTGCAGGAAACCAAAATAGAAACCTATGCATACTGCAATAAACAGAAATAATATTGCAAGGAATTTACCCTGCTGGTTCAGGTAAGTTTTACAGGTTTCGTAAATAACCTGCGCAACATCCAGCATTGACTGATGCGCTTTTAATTTTTTGACCTTTAAGAACTGGAATACACCAAATAAAAGCCCGAGAATACAAACACCAATTCCGATGATCAGCATATTATTCTGCGCGGCGCTCAGTTCCGGGATCTTGAGATCAGCCTCACTTGCAAATGCAAGAACAGGGCTAAAAAGAAATATTAAAGTACCAAGTATTATGTTTTTCTTCATATAGTTAATTAGTTTGTATTATATCCTCTGTAAAAATTCAGAATTTGACCTGCACTAAAAATTACTGAACCGGCAGTAAATGATCTTTATTGAACTTATTCATAGCCTCTGCAATGCCATCATCAATGAAACTAACAATCGCAGATCCCGCAGAATCTGCTACCTTATCCAGATATTTCAATTCATTATCACCAAATTCCGAAAGAACGTAATCTGCAAGGCTGTAATCCGGATCATTTTCTATCTTTTGAAATTCTTCCTTATGCCTTATGCCGATCCTTAAGCGGGGGATCTCATCAGTACCCATTTCATATATTACTGATTTTATTCCGTTCTGGCCGCCGTCTGTTCCTGAAGGCCTGAGCCTGAGCACACCGAAATCCAGGTTCACATCGTCATAAACTATCAGCATGTTCCCCGCTTCTATATCGTACTTATCGTAGAATTCCCTGACAGCAAGTCCGCTTGCATTCATATATGTCAGCGGCTTTAATAAAACTACCTGCTTTTCTTTGTACTGGCTTACAGCGTAAAGGTAGTTATCTTCAAATTCAAAACTTTCTATCTTAAAGAACTCGGCAAGTTTATCTATTACAATAAAACCAATGTTATGCCTTGTGCTGTGATATCTTGCCCCGGGGTTACCAAGCCCAACGATACAATAAACATTGCTCAAATCAATTGCCAATCAAAATGCAAAATTTTGAAAATACCATTCCTTACCAATATTGCTGAAGATTGGAGCAATTGAATTATTTCTTTTCTTCGGCTTCTTCTTCGTCTTTCTTGCCTTTTGCAATAACTTCAGGTTCAGCAGCTGCCTCAGCACCTTCTTCAGCTCCTTCAGCGGGAGTCTCAACTTTTTCAACAGCAGGAGGCACAACTGCCACTATTGTTGCTGTAGGGTTAAACAGAATCTCGACATTCGGAATGTTCAATTCGTTTACATGGAAACCGTCACCGATCATTAGATGCTCAATGTTAACATCAATATGTGAAGGTATATCAGCCGGCAAACACTCAACTTCAAGTGAATGCAGTGTATGCTGTACAACACCACCATCTTTAATACCGGCAGCAATGCCAACAAGCTTTATCGGTACTTCTACTTTGATCTTCTCATGTTCTAAAATTCCAAGCAGGTCAAAATGGATAGGCTTATCGCTTACAGGATCGAACTGAATATCTTTTAAAATACAGTTATGTGATTTTTCTGCGCCTTCAATTTGAAGATTAATTATTCTAACCTCAGATGTATAAACAAAAGGATTCAGCGCAGTATCTTTTACGCTTATTGAAATAGCCGGAGTGTTCTTGAAATAAAAAACTCCGGGAATAGATCCCTTTTTTCTGGCAGTCTTGGTAGTTGTATTCGATAGGTCTTCCCGTTTCTGAGCAGACAAGTTCATTGTAGCCATTGATAACCTTTATATTAATTAAATTTATTGATCGAAAAGTATAGAACTACAAAAATAGCGAAAATTGGGCTTTTAGTCAATTGAAAAGGATAGTGAAAGAACATCGTAGTTAATGCCTGAATGCTAATACACTCAAAAACAACGATAAATCAATAAATTTGGATAAAAGAACAGAACATATATAAAAATATATTATATAAATTACTGAAAATTAATAATTAGCTATCCTTTTCGTTTGCATCAGTCAATTATTTCCCACAAGAGGAATTTTTCCTTCATCCGGTATAATTATCTTTCCGCCTTAACAGCTATTGCTCTTGCAATAAGCTTTATGCTTCCGTTTTTTTCTATCGGAAGGGATTTATATACTTCATTTTTTAAGAGCTCTCTGTTTTTCTCTGAAAGAGACATACAGTATCCGGGTGCCGGACCGATCCCGGAGAGAAATGGAGTCCAGTAGTCATCGAAATCCTTAAATACAGTCGGCACATCTATAAAAGTTACTTCTGTGTTTATTAGTCCGGCAGAATTAAATGCATCAGCAAGGCGCTCTGGATTACAAATCTCAAACCTGGCAGCTTCATCTTTTTCACGGGCATCTTCAAATGATCTGACTGCGGCATCCCAGAAATATCTCATCAATTCCATTTTGCCTGAATAATCCCAAACATAGGCAGCAATTGTTCCGCCTGTTTTGACAGCTCTTTTGAATTCCGTTAATGCACTTTTCAGATCAGGTATGAAATTCAGCACAAGCCCGGAAACTAATACATCCGCGTATTCATCATTAACGTTTAGTTTGACCGCATCGCTTACAAGAAACTCGGCTCTTGTATCCTTAATTGATTCCCTTGCATATTCAATCTGACTCTCTGATGGTTCAATACCAATTATTTTCTTTGGGCTCCGGGATTGCAGAATCGCATTTGAAAGAGCTCCTGTGCCGCAGCCAACATCAAGCCATAACAGGCCGCTGTTCATATTCAGCCAATTGAGGAATTCAACTGCTACGAGGCGGCTCCACCTGCCAACATAGGATTCATATAACCCGGCATTATTCCATTTATAATTCATAAAACAATATTACAATTTTTTAAACCATTTGTATTTCCATCCCTTTGGGGAGGTTAGTGTTGTTGGTGATAACACCATCAACGGGGAAACTTGAGTCATTTTTTCCCTCCCCTTTGGGGAGGGTTAGGGTGGAGTTTCATTTCAGCCACCCTTCTTTTCTGTACCACTCAATAGTATCTTTAAATCCTTCTTCAAGAGTGAAGCTCTCTTTGAAACCAAGCTCTCTCTGAGCTTTTTCAATTGAGCATATCCAGTATCTTTGGGTAAGTTCTCTCGATTTTTCAATATTAAGTACAACAGGTTTTGGTGAAAAGAAACCGAATACCTGCGCAAAAAATGCTGTAGTCTTCACGGCAAAGTGCGGCACAATTACACGAAAAGTCTTTTTGCCAAGCAGCCTTCCGGTCATTTCGCCTACATCACGCCAGTTATAAAATTGTTCTGACGAAATAAAATAAATATTTGAAGCGGATTTCTCCGATTCGCCTGCGAGTATAAATCCCTTGACCAGGTCAACACCGTGTATCAAACTTACCAGCTTATTATCGAACCCGATAAGGGGCTGCAGGCCGCGGTTCATCGATTTGAAATATTCAAATATTGCGTAATCTCTTGGGCCGTAAACAGCCGGCGGCCTTACAATTGTACACTTCATTTTATCAAAGTAGCCCTTTACTATTTTCTCTGCTTCAACTTTAGATCGGCCGTAAGTTGTTAAAGGAAAGTATTCCCGCGTCTCATCAATGGGCTTTCCGTCAAACGAGGGTCCAACTGCAGCCTGCGAGCTTACGTGAACAAACTTCCTGATCCCGGGATTATATTTATAACATGCCTCAAGCAGGCTCTTAGTGGCATCAACATTTCCGCGGTAAAATTCTTCTTTCTTTTTGGCAAAAGTAACTCCGCCCACATGATAAATGTAATCAGCATTACTTAACCCTTTTTTCAGTACTTCATCTGTAAACAGGTCACCCTCAATAAATTCAACAGGTTTGCCTTTAAGCCATTTAGTATTGCTTGATCTTCTTATAAGACATTTTATTTCGTAATTCTTCTTTAAAAGTTCATCAACCAGATGCGAACCTATAAATCCGGTTGCCCCGGTCACAAATGCTTTTGCCATATTGTATTTTCCTTAATTTTTGTAAATCGAATCACAGATTCGTGCTACACTCTGTATTTCCTTGTTATAATTTCATAAATGAAGTAAATTGCATTCAAACATATTCAATTTATACCGAAATATCAATTTTATTATAAAGCAATAAGTAAGGAGCATCTCTAAAGTGGATCTATTTCAGAAATGTTTTGATTTTACCAGGGCAGATGAAGTGAAGAAATCAGGCCTGTACCCTTATTTCCGCCCGATCGAAGAAAACGAGGGCCCGGTTGTACAGATCGAAGGCAAGAAAATGATCATGGCAGGATCAAACAATTATCTTGGTTTAACAGCACACCCAAGGGTCAAACAAGCTGCCATAAAAGCTG
>JANWKI010000145.1 GCA_025451455.1 Ignavibacteria bacterium | reverse complement strand
TCACTTTAGCAATTTCCTCAAAGGAGAGAACATCGGCGCAGGTAATATTTCTGCTTCCGGTATTTTCGACTGAGAGTTTTTGACGAAGTGCATCTATCATTCCGGTTGAAATATCGGTAGCGTGAACTGAAATTCCCCTTGCCGCAAGGTAAAATGCGTCAATCCCCGTGCCGCTGTTGAGCTCAAGCAGCTTATCACCGTTGGAAAAATTCTCAAGGTAAACTTTGTATGCCTGGTGCCTCATCCACTGAAGTATGCCGTTTGAGCTGTCTTCTTCATCAAATGTAATTGAGGCGCGGTCAAAAGCTTTTTTAGTATCGTGGAGGTATTCTTTTTCCATTAAAATCGGTTTTTTCCCGGAGTTTAGGAGTAGATTTTCTTATGATAATATATAATATACCAAAGAGTTTATTTATCTTGAATGCAAATAAGCAATTAAGGCTGTAACCCATTAAAGTTATTTTAACTTCAATGAATTACTGCTATGTTTATGTTCAACCCAATGAATTTAAACTTCAAAAATATTATGAAATCCAGATCAAGAATAATTCTCATTCCGGCATTTATCATGATTGCAGTGTTTTTATCATGCAGTGATGATACCACAACAAATCCGGTTACACCGCCCGGTACTGTACTGTATTCTGCTGATTCAATTTCAATCTGGCTTCCGGCCGGGATTGTTTCCTATGGCAGTGACTCAACTTATTTTTCAGTTACCGAAACCGGCAGTGTAAAGCTAGAGTTCACGCTCCAGTCAAATGTTGATACTCCGTCAGCGCTGGGAAGGTGGGATCTTTATACAAATACAACCCCCGTAATTCCGTATTTTGCGGCAATTACTGAACCGAGAGATGAATTTTTCTCATTGAATCAAAATGCAGCATCAGGGCTTACTTACTTTGCGCTTGCAATAAAGCTGAATACATTCAACAGCACAATTGCACGGTATGTTAGAATAATAAATATCAGGCTGACAAAGCTGTAAGGGTAAAGGATGTTACAATTGTTTCAGTGCGTCAGGTACCCGTCTAAGCCGGGCTGGTATACCTGACGCCGCACTTTTAGTACAATATTGTTTTACTGTCCGCGTTCGGGGTTCTGGTGGTAAAGTATCAGCGCAAAATGCCCTGTTGAGCTTCCCGGTTTGAATTCATCTACTTTTACTATGAATTCATACTGCTCAAATTCCGCGGGGTCAAGCCTTAACAATGGTTTATCCGAAGAAAACTCATCAACGAATTTCCATTCGCCGGTTGCATTATCTTTTCTGTTGACAGTAAGCTTAATGCTGGAAATTCTTCTGTCACCAATTACCATTACATCATAATCAAAAGCCGGGTCAAGGTAACGCCAAACTGTTTTCTTGCCCTGGTTTACCAGCAGGTCAAAGGTCATATTAACAATTTCCTGGTTGCGCTGCTCTTCAAGCTCTGTGACCTTTGTATTAACCGTCTCGAGAATATCCTGCATCGTGGTCGAAGATTGTGAAAAAACGCTATGGTTCACAAATATCAATGAACAGGCAGTTAATAATAGTGTAATTATGATTTTCATAAAAATCCTTTCTTTTTAAGCTGAAAAAAACTGTTACAGTTTATAGGTTGCTGTATCATGTTTTGTTTCAGGTAAAAACGAAAAATATTCAACAAAAATATGCCTAATTTGTGTGACATACAATGGATTCACGGTATAAGGGATGTTCTAAAAAAACCACTATTTACGATCTGTAACTATATATCTATCTTCCGGATGAGTTTCTTTTCGAAATCTTCCACAAACACACGCATTCCTTTTGTGGACTTTTACCTGCCATACAGTTAATTTTGTCATATGAAAACTGAGATAAAGCCCGTGTTTTTTAAATCTGCTGCAGAACTGCGGAAATGGCTGAAGAAAAATCATAACAAGGTAAACGAACTTTGGATAGGCTACTACAAAAAAGGAGCCTCAAAAAAGGGTGTAACGTACATGGAAACTGTTGAGGAGTGTTTATGTTTCGGGTGGATAGACGGACTTGTAAAAGGCATTGATAAAGAAAAATACTGCCAGAGGTTAACTCCCAGAAGACCGAACAGCATATGGAGCGCAGTGAACATCAAAAAGATGGAAGCGTTAATTGATAGCGGAAAGGCAGATGAAGCAGGGATTAGAGTTTACAAAACGCGTGATAAGAAGCGTGCCGGCCTGTATTCATTTGAGAATAAAGAGCATAAGCTGGGCCGGGCATTTGAAAAGAAATTCAGAGCAAATAAAAAAGCGTGGGAATATTATTCAAAAATGGCGCCGTGGTACAGGCGGACTTCTGCGTTTTGGGTGGTAAGCGCAAAGAAAGAAGGGACAAGACTGAAAAGACTTCTTGAGCTTATCCGTGATTCAGAGGCGGGTCGGAAGATAAAATTATTGAATATTGATTCAACAGCAAAAAAAAGATGAAAAGATGAAAAGATGAAAAGATGAAAAGATGAAAAGATGAAAAGATGTAAAGATTTAAAAGAAATTAATTAGAGTAATTCGTGCAATTCGTGGCGGAAGCTTGTGACACTAATTTCACAGATTTTCACGAATTGAAATTATAAACGATTAGAATAAAAAAGAAATTTGGGAATGACAGAAGCGAACGGCCTCCGGCGGTCATATTTAAGGGTTAACATGACAGTACAGGAATATATATTAACATATCTTAAATGGGCCGGACTTGATGTGTCCGAAAGTAAATCCATTATCACCGATAAATTCGGAGACAGCCCGGAGCTTGCTGATGAACTGCTTGACCTTATCCTGGCGGGAAAAAAAACCGCGACTTGCTCAAGTGTTTGGGAGTACCAGGAAGAGGGAAGTGAAATTCCGTTTGTTGGAATGAGATCAGTCATATTAAACGGAAGTGATGAACCCAAATGCATTATTGAAACGACTGAGGTTACAATCAGGAAATTTGCTGAAGTTGATACGGATTTTGCAGCTGAGGAAGGTGAGGGAGATAAAACCCTGAATTACTGGCGGGAAGCTCACAGGCGGTTTTTCTCCCGGACATTGCCAAAAATAGGGCGTGAGTTTTCCGAAAATATGCCGCTTGTGTGCGAGAGATTTAAGGTTATTTATAAGGTGGCTATTCCGGCCGAGTAGGATGAAAATCCCGCTAAGCAGAATCGCGGGACTGCAAAAAGCGCAGGATGAAAAGAAATTGTTTGGTGTAATTCGTGCAATTCGTGGCGGAGGCTTCTGCCATTAATTTCACAGATTTTCACGAATTGATTATAACCATTAATAAGATAAACTAAAACCATGAATTTGAAATTTTTATATTCAGGTATTTTTTCCGTGACTCCTTTTTTCACTTTTTTCTAGTTTATTCAGCTTCAAACGGCTTTGCCACCAGCCATAGAGGTATACCGGAAGTTTCCAGAAGTTTTTGATATTCTTTAAAGGCGCCTGTAATATCTGGCGGCTTCGGTATTCCTTATGAACCAATGTATGCAGTACGCGGTAAAATTCCGTTGAATACTCGCCGTCGAACATCATTTCAAAATCATCCGAAACTACCCAGTTGTGCTTTGAGCTCATCTGTGAGGCAACCCTGTCATAAAACTTTGTGCCGGGCAGGGGATATGATACCGAAATGCCGATATCATCGGGAATCAGGTCGCGTACCATCTGGATCGTTTTATCAATATCTGCTTTTGTTTCACCCGAGTAACCGAACTGCAGAAAGAAACATGTTTTAATACCGTGCATTTTTAAAAGTCGTGATGAAACATATATCTCATCAACCCTGGTGCCCTTATCCATTGCATCGAGTATTTTCTGTGAGCCGCTCTCTGCGCCCATCCAAACACTCTGGCACCCTGCAGATTCAAGATGCGTAATGTTGGATTCCTTTAACAACAGATCAGCACGCGAGAGGCATTTAAACGGAGTCTTTACATTCCTCAAATTCACTTCAACATCAAACTGTGTTGTCCACCCGGGCTTAAGCCCGAATATGTCATCACAGAACCAGATGTGGTCGGGTTTATATTTATCCTTGAGGAATTTCATCTGCCCCGCAATGTAGGCGGGTGAGTGTGAATTATAGACCTGTCCGTAAATAGGCTTGGCGCACCAGTTACAGTGGAACGGGCAGCCGCGTGTTGTAACAAGATTCATCGAAAAATACCCGTGGTGAGCTTTCCATAATTCCCTGTATTTATCTAAATCAACCAGCTCCCATGCTGGGTATGGAAGCGTATCAAGCTCCTTCAGTACTTTTCGGGGAGCAGTACGTTTCAGTTTCCCGTCTTCAATATATGCAAGTCCGTTAATTTCTTCAAGCTCGGGAAGAACTTCGCTTACAAAGACCATGTAGTTTTCAGCGGGTTTGACCTTTAACGCAGAATTCTGTGCATCGCTTGCAAAGATAACTTCACATTTCCCATTTGCAGAATTATGCGGCTGTGCGCCGCCCTTTGAAATATAATCAATAAGCTCGCCAAGTGTAACTTCACCCTCACCGCAGATAGCATAATCGACCTTATGCCGGAAATATTTCTCCAGGTGGTCAGCTGAATCAGACCCTGAGACAATTACAGTGCATCCATAGCCCTTTGCGATTTCGCTCATCCTGAAAGCTGCTTCACGCATCCGGCTTAAGCACATTTTTGTGAGGTAATTGAAGACATCATCATATATTACCATGAATCGCGGCTTGTGCTTTTCAAGTGAACCTGCAAGTTCTTCTTCGGAATCAGCAAGCATTGTATCAAATAGCGCGGCAGTATATCCCTTACTCTGCATATATGCGGCGGCATACAGCGTCCCAAGCGGCGCGTAAAGATTCATGTTCGCGAATTCCTTGGGATCGTGTTTTAAAAAATATGAATTTGCAAAAAGGATATCAGCCATTTTTATTTGTGAAATGTGAAACAATAACTGTAGCGCCCGTTCTCCGAACGGGCAGCTTAATATTACAATTTAATTTTGCTGAACGGATATTCCATCCACTCACTTACAATTCCTTTTCTTACAGGGTTGTTTAAGATATACTCAGCAATATTGTTCAAAGATTCATTTGTTCTGACAACGTGATCATGATAATTTCCTTGCCAAATATTCTTTATCCTGAATCGGTTTTCGGCCTCTGCATTTATATATCTTTTGAAGGAACTAACCCATGAAGAAAGCCCCTTTTCATATTCATCACATAAAGACAAAAGAATGTGTATGTGATCAGGCATTATACAGTAACAATATACAGCAATGGTATTATTGTTAATATAGAAATCAATTACCGATTCAATAAATCCAGCTAGTTCTTTGTTGATAAAATGAGGTTGTCTATCAAAAGTGCAAATAGTAATAAAATAGACATACCCAGTTTTATATGGGAAGTCTTTTAAGCGAATATGTTTTCTTATAAAATCAGGTGACAAATTTATGATTTTATTTATGACCGCTCGGAGAGCGGTCGCTACAGATCAATTCTTTCTCTCAAATAGGTTTCTAATGTCAGTAATAAAATCTTAATTTATGACCGCTCGGAGAGCGGTCGCTACAATAAGTTGTACAATAAGTCTGAATTATAAACCATACTGCCTCAGCTTCTCCTCATACAATGCCAGGACAGTCTTCTGAACGCTGTGCGGGTGCGCTTTGGATTCCGTTTTGGTCGACTTCAGCCGGAAATTCCTTTCAGCCTCTGCCATATGTGCATATTTTTTCTTCCAGTGAAGCTTGGTCTTTTCCCTCAGGTAATCATCGAGCCTGCTGCCAAAGGTGCCCGGGAAGAAAAGTTCCGAAAGTTTCTGCAGAATGCTTGGATTGTTGTTAACCCTGCAGCCGGCTTTGTTCAGCGGGTGATCATTCGGAGTGTAATTGGGGAAGAAATCCGTTATCCAAATGTTTTTGTGAATAAATTCTTCAAGCAATTCCGTATTGTAAATAGCTTTCAGTGTGACAATTTCGGTAGCTGTGTAAATATTCCGCTCTTCAATTTCCATTCTATCAGATGCAATAAAATAATTCACACAGAAATATTTCTTGCTGTTTAAGAGAACTATCTTCTTGAAAAGCATTAACAGTGTCCTTGCAACCCACAGCCTGTGAGGCGCGGTTATGACCATGAAATCAAGGTCGCTCTTGCTATCAGAGCTGTTTTTTGATAGCGAACCCGTTGCTATTACCGAGCGCACGAAAGGGAATCTTTTTATAATATGTGTAATCCTGTAGGCGGTCTTCCACATTTTCGCAGAATACTTTTCCTTTTCAAGCCGTGACTTTACATACTCTCCGTTAGGCTTAATATAATAATATCCGTCAAGCGCCTCAATTTCACTCTGCTCCTCTTTGGTTATTTTCTCCAGGGAGTTTATGATCTCTTCCTTTGTAACCGAGTTCTGGGGGAGGAATGAATATATTTCCTCGCCGCTTAACGGATGGCGGAAAATATCATAGTAAAGCAAAGTCCTCAATATGTTATTTTTCAGAATTTCCATTTGTAACATTAAATTTCCGTATAAATAATCACTAATTCAATATTTATATCAATACCATTAGTAGCTGGAAACAAGTAGGAGTAAGTTTTCTCATACACTCTATATGGTAACAAAATATTCATCATAAAAATTTTCAATCAAATAACATAATACCCTGAATTACGTATGATAAGAAAGATTACGGAAAAACTTAGGCGGGTTGCTTCGCAGAGATAGTGAAATGGTGAAATAGAATTTAGTCAGTTATTTATACAAAATTAGGTGGAACTTGTGCCGGTACACGGGCTGTTTAATAGACAATAGCTGATACAAACTACCTCCGTAAAAGCTACTTTAGATGTACGCCATTAACCATTCAGTTATGGCTGAAATACAGAAAAAGGGCCTGATTAGCCCTTTTTTTATTGTCCATGTTAAATGAGATCAACTTATAATGAAAAATGGCTGAATATCACATGAATAATAATAAATGTAAAAAAAATCGTTTCATTCTGATAAAGTAAGCTTAACATAAATTATCCACTTACGTTTCAAAATTAATAAGAAAGTTTAGATTAACCGCAATAGTGTAAAATTTTAGGTGGTTTATTAAGAAATTATTTTATAATTTTGTCATCTGTATTTTTACTGTTTAATAACTGAATGAAAAAATTCCTTCTTGACTACGGCATAAAGGTTAGGTTGCCTATTATCCTTTTTGCCACCATAGCATCGTTTGCATTAACATATTACATTACATACGCAGAGCGGACCGGGATAGGGTACCAGCCCGAGCAGCCTATTGCCTTTTCGCATAAGCTCCATGCCGGAGATATGCTGATTGACTGCCAATATTGCCATATTGGAGTAGAAAAGTCCAGATTTGCAAGCGTTCCGGCTTTAAATGTATGTATGGGATGCCATTCCCTTGCAAGGGTCGATAAACCTGAAATACAGAAACTTACCAAGTATTATTATGAAAATACGCCACTTCCATGGAAAAGGGTGCACAGAGTGCCTGATTTTGCCTATTTTAATCACAGCGTTCACGTAAATAAAGGCATAATCTGCCAGGATTGCCATGGCGAAGTGCAGAATATGGATACAGTTGCCAATAATAAGTATAAGTCGATCGGACAGGTAAATTCATTTACAATGGGCGCCTGCCTTGACTGCCACAGAAATTCGCATGAAAAATTCCCGAATCTTCCGAACCTTAATAAGGGACCGGAAAGCTGCGGAACTTGCCATAGATAGATTTTAAGATTGGAAGATTACAGATTTTAAAGATTTTAAGTGGCGTCAGAGTATGTACCTGACACACTTTTAAAAACGAACGAATCGAACATAGCTCATAGAAAAATTCAATAAGAAAATAAGTTTGAATAATAACGGAATAAAACGCAGAAATTTCTTTTTCTACCTTGGTGCAGCGGGAGCGGGAGTATATGCTCTTGGTAAGCTGCCGTTTAAATTATTTCAGCAGAAGATAAAAGCTGAAACAAGCATGAAGGTTAAGGAAAATCCATTCGCGGTAAAGCGGGATAAGAAGGATAAGACGAATGGGTAAATCAGAAGATAAGGAAAAGGAAAAAATGAAGAGCCCGGAGATGGATCTGCAGAAAGAAACTCCTGTATCAACAGCCGCAACTGAAACTGAAAGTGATAACGGTTACTGGCGAAGCTTCAGGGAATTAAACAACGACCCTGCATTTGGCAAAGCGCTTAAGGACGAATTTGGCGGCGAAGAATCCAAAAAACCCGACCTTTCCAAACTCTCAGCAGTATCAAGAAGAAAATTCCTTGCTCTCATGGGCGCAAGCGCTGCAGTAGCAGCAACAGGATGCAGCAACTATCATGATAGAGGCGTAATTGTACCATATAATATTAAGCCCGAAGAAGTAACGCTCGGCCTGCCGAATTACTATGCATCAACATGCACAGGATGCGCTAACTCATGCGGAATACTGGTAAAAACAAGAGAAGGCCGTCCCATAAAAATTGACGGGAATCCTGACCATCCGGTAAACAAAGGCAAGATATGCACCAAAGGCCAGGCGGGCATTATGAATCTCTACCATCCCGAAAGACTTCGTGAACCGATGTTTAATAAGAACCAAATTTCATGGGAGGAAGCCGATAAAAAGATTTTGGCGGGTTTGGTAAATCCTTTCACTCCAATATCGATTGCATTAGTTACACACTCAATACTTTCTCCAACACAGAAGAAAGTAATTGATGAGTTCAAATTGAAGTACCCTATGACAAGAGTTTACTCATACGAGGTATTTAACGACACAGCAAGACAGAACGCCTGGTTCAAGTCATACGGTAAGCGGAATATTCCCGCCTTACAGCTTGATAAGGCGAAGATAATAGTTTCGCTTGAGGCTGATTTCCTCGGGCATGAAGGCAATGCAATGGAAAGCACAAGGCTTTTCATGCAGAACCGTGATGTGATGAATAAGAACGAATTCAACAGGCTTTATTCCGTTGAAGGTGCTGTAACAATTACAGGCATGAATGCCGACTACAGATTGCGTTTACGCACTGATGCTATCGAAGAGTTTGTTATGTGCCTGCTAAATGAGCTTGTGAACAAGAAAAAACTCGGCACATTTACTCTTGATTCCAAAGTGAATTCAGTTTTCGCTGCAAATGATCTTGAAAAGTTCAAAGCAAAATATTCACTTAACGATAAGGCTGTTAAGAGCCTCGTGGAAGACCTCGAAAAGAACATAGGCGCTGCATTTGTTATGGCGGGTGATAAACTGCCGGAATCAACACACATCGCAGTTAACCTGTTAAATGAAGGCATAGGCGGAAATAAGCTATATTCAGCTGAGGCTGAAAATGTTGAGCTATTACCGCTCAGTACCACTGAGGAAATGCAGTACTTTGCTTTAGATACTTCTTCAGGCAGAGTTGGAGTTGTAATACATTTTGATACTAACCCGGTCTTCGAATTATCGCCTGAATATAATTATGCCGAAGCGCTGAAGAAGGTCCCGGTGGTCATAACTATGACCGAACAGGTAACGGAAACTTCGGAACTCTCCAATTACGTTCTGCCGATACATAACCAGATCGAATCATGGGGTGATTTCAAAACACGCACCGGGTTCTACAGTATGCAGCAGCCGGTTATCGCACCGCTATACAACACCAGGCAGAAGGAAGCAATACTGCTTAACTGGACAGATCCCAAAGAGTTTACTGAAAAAGTTTACCTGGATTATCTTTCATCGAACTGGGAAAAAAATGTTTATCCCGCTATGGCCGCGGCTGCACCGTTCAAAAAATTCTGGAATTCGGTTTTGCATGACGGAGTTGTTCTTACGCCTGAAAAACCTTCTGCCGGAGGGACAGCTTTTTCTTCTGACGCATTTTCATCAGCAGTTAAGATGAAAGCTTCAAATGATTTTGTAGTTCTTCTGCAGAATAATAACAGCATCGGTGACGGCAGGTTTGCCTCTAACGGCTGGCTGCAGGAATTGCCGAACACCATCACAAAAATGGTTTGGGATAATTACGCAGCTATTTCGGTGCAAAGTGCCTCTGAGCTTGGCGTTGATTCAAACGGACTGATAGAAGTAACAATCGGTAACCGCAAACAAACGCTTCCCGTATTCGTTCAGCCCGGTGTTGCCGATAAAGTGATAGAAGTATCATTGGGATACGGAAGAACATCGGCGGGAGTAATAGGCTCGGGAGTTGGCGTAAACGTAAACGTGCTTATCGCAAAACAGCCAGCGTTCACAGAAAGATTTTACAATAATGCGCAGGTAACAAAAATTGCGGGTACTTATGAGCTTGTTTCAACTCAGGAACATCACCCGATTGACAGCGACCCGCTGTTGAAAGATATTCAGTTCAAAAGAGGGATAATAAGGGAAGGTACATACGAAGAATATAAAGCGAACCCGAAATTCCTGAAAAAGGAAGAAGGGCATTTGGATCTTCAGCCGATAAATCCGCCGCCCGTTTACAGCACCGAAGGTTACACAGGCTATAAATGGGGAATGGCTATTGATATGAACAAATGCACGGGATGCGGCGCGTGTGTTACAGCATGCAATGTTGAAAATAATATTCCGATAGTTGGCAAGGACCAGGTGAAGGTTAACCGCGAAATGATGTGGATACGAATTGACAGGTATTACAACGGCACTCCCGATGCGCCGAGGGCGAACTTTCAGCCAATGCTTTGCCAGCACTGCGATTACGCTCCGTGCGAAAACGTCTGCCCGGTAGCTGCAACATCTCATACCAATGACGGACTGAACAGTATGGCGTATAACAGGTGTGTGGGTACCAGGTACTGTTCAAATAACTGTCCGTACAAAGTCAGAAGGTTCAATTATTTCAACTGGCGCGACCGCGTTGGCGACGGCATTCAGTACGAAGAGCCGCTTGACCTGATGGCAAATCCGGAAGTTACTGTTAGAAGCCGCGGAGTAATGGAGAAGTGTACTTTCTGCGTGCAGAGAATAATGAAGGAAAGACAGGATGCAATTGCTGAGAACAGGGGAGTGAACGGAGATAACGTTACTACTGCCTGCCAGGATGCATGCCCTGCATATGCAATTGAGTTCGGCAACGTGAATGATAAAGAGTCATTAATTACAAAGTACAGGGAGCATGACCTGGGTTACAGCGTACTTGAAGAGATAAAAGTTCTGCCAAATGTTACATACATGGCAAAACTCCGGAATGTATAGGTTTTGTTTGTAAGTCAAAGATACAACTTTGACAAATCAAATAGAGATCAGAATCATGAAATATCCTTTCTTATTTTTGCTTTTGATGTGTACACTGAGCGTTAATGCCCAGTTGGTTCAGAAAAAAGATTTCAGGCTTAAAGGTTCAGATAAACCGTTCTCATTAAATACAGAGATTAAGCACCAAAGTAATTTTCCTGCTGTGACAAGCGGGAAAAAAAGCCTTTTTTTGGCAGGTGTTCTTTCGTTTATTGTACCCGGACTTGCTCTCGGTCAGTTCTACAAAAAAGAATATATAAACGGAGCAGTAAGGGTCGGGATTTCATTGCTTTGTGTAGCATGGATAGGATTTTCTCCCTCAGTTGGTTTTGGCGGAGGCGGCAATGGAGATCAATTGATAATTGCAGGTATACTATTTACGGCAAACTGGATTTGTTCTATTATAGATGCATCTTTGCCTGATAAAGAAAAAACACCGCAAAAGAGCGGAAAGCTGATAAGAAAAATAGTTTTTTGAGATAGAATAATTTTTTTACGTGGTGTCAGGTGTTCACCTGACACACGTCAGGTACATACTTGACGCCACAATAAGAAAACAGAAATATATAAGAAGTACATAAAGTATAATGCGGAGAAATCAAATTGAGTCTTGATGCTACATATACACGAGAACTTCCCTTAGTTGAAGGAAGAACTTCGTTTAAAGAGATTGACGATGTAATTGCCAAGCCGTCGGAATCCAAACCTGATATTAAATGGTGGATAGCCATTGGTATCAGCTCTACAGCGCTGTTAATAGGAGCAACTTGCCTTGGGCTCACATTCTGGTACGGAGTTGGCTTGTGGGGAAATAACCAGCCTGTCGGGTGGGCATTTGATATTATCAATTTTGTGTTCTGGATAGGTATCGGGCACGCAGGCACACTGATATCCGCAATACTTTTCCTCTTCCGCCAGAAATGGAGAACAGGTATTGCCCGCTTTGCCGAAGCTATGACGATATTTGCAGTTATGACAGCCGGAATTTTCCCGTTAATTCACACAGGGCGCCCGTGGCTTGACGGTTACCTGCTTCCGTATCCCAACCAGCACAGTCTTTGGGTTAACTTTACATCACCATTGCTCTGGGATGTGTTCGCAGTATCAACATACTTCACCGTATCGTTCGTGTTCTGGTATATCGGCTTAATACCGGATTTTGCAACACTCCGTGACAGGACAACAAGCGGAATAAAGAAAGCGATATTTACAGTCGTAAGCCTGGGGTGGAGAGGTTCTAACCGCCACTGGCAGCATTATGAAAGAGTGTATTTAATACTTGCGGGGCTCTCCACTCCGCTTGTGCTTTCAGTTCACACAATTGTTAGTTTTGATTTCGCCGTGTCAGTCATCCCGGGATGGCATACAACGATTTTTCCCCCGTACTTTGTTGCGGGAGCTATTTTCTCCGGGTTTGGTATGGTATCAACAGTACTTATTATTG
>JANWKI010000144.1 GCA_025451455.1 Ignavibacteria bacterium | reverse complement strand
GCAAATGAAACAGGATACATCAACCTGCCCTGAAGGTTCTGTGAACGGGAAAAAACTGGGGATAAAACGTGTTTTGGTTGATGCGCCGTAAAATTTCTTGAAGAAATACGAAAGGACTCCTTTCAGGTCTTTCATTGATACATTCTTATCAACATAAAGCCCCTCAAGCTGGTGAAACATAAAATAATTCTTGAAAGTAACTGTTTCGTTACGGTAAACTTTTCCCGGGCTGATAATTCTCAGCGGCGGTTTATTTGCCATCATCGTGCGTATCTGCACCGGAGAGGTATGTGTTCTTAACACAAATTTCTTATCTTTTTCATGCTTATTTACAACATAGAACGTATCCTGCATATCGCGCGCCGGATGATACTCAGGGGTGTTGAGTGCATCAAAATTATAGAATTCCTCCTCAAGTTCGGGTCCATCTGTAACTTTGAAGCCTATATCTCTGAATATTTTCACCATTTCATTAAGCGTTTGGGAAATTATGTGCTCTCTTCCAACGGAAAAATATCTTCCGGGAAGTGTAATATCTGTCTCACCGGCGGGAGTCTCGTTCTGTTCGATCAGGGCTTTTTGCTCATTGAATTTGCCCTCGGCAAGTTTCTTAACTTCATTGAGTTTCTTGCCTACAAGCGGTTTTTCTTCTTTACTGACATCTTTGAGGTCATCAAAAAGCTTGGAAAGAAGCCCGTTGCGCGAAATAAATTTAAGCCTGAAGCTCTCAAGCTCATCTTTACCGGTTATCTTAAAAGATAAGATATCCTTCTCTATATCTCCGAGATCGGAAAGCATTCCTTTAGCTCAGTGCAAATTTAACAACTTCGCTGAAAGCCGGCGGGTTATCATAAGCAAGCTGGGCAAGTACCTTCCTGTTGATATCGATATTCTTCTTATTGAGCGCCCCTATAAGCTTTGAATATGTTGTGTTGTTTTCCCTGGCTGCAGCATTTATCCTTACAGTCCAGATATTCCGGAATACTCTCTTTTTAAGCTTTCTTCCGGAGTAAGCGTGCTGTCCCGCTTTTTCGACACTGTGTTTGGCGACTGTTGTTACTTTACTTCTTCTGCCCCAGAATCCTTTGGCTTTTGCAAGCATCCTTTTGCGTCTTTTTCTGGACGCTACTGCATTAACTGAACGCGGCATTTTATATTATCTCCTTATGTTTTTATTGATTTCTGTTTTATTGAGTGCAGGGAGGTAAATCCCTTTACTGTTTTACATCACTTACAGGAACTTTATCCTGAGAGAATCATGAATTTTATGCAAGAAGCATTCTCTTAACGCGCTTCAGGTCCGCATCCGTAACAACTGCATCATGTCTTAACTGCCTGATCCTTTTTGAGGATTTTTTCGTCAGGATATGTCTCTTTAAAGAGTGCTTTCTTTTAACTTTACCGGTACCTGTGACTTTGAAAGTCTTTTTTGCACCTCGGTTTGATTTCATTTTTGGCATTTTCTTACTTTGCTTTCTATATAGTATTATTTTTCAATTTCAGCTTTTTGTTTTCCCAAAGTCTTATTATAATCATCAATTTTTTTCTTATCGGGAATGAGCATTGCAGTCATAAACCTGCCCTCCATCTTCGGAGGCTGTTCGATCTTGCCGAACTGTGTGAGCTTCTCGAGTATTTCATCCATTAATTTTCTTCCGATATCCTGATGAACCATCATTCTTCCGATAAATATTATGGTGGCTTTTACCTTATGGCCCTGCATCAAAAATTCAATTAAATGACGGCATTTGAATTCCATATCGTGAGTATCCGTATTTGGATGAAACCTTATCTCTTTCAGTTGAGAAGAGGTTTTGCTTTTCTTCTGCTCTTTTTCCTTTTTTTGTTTCTCGTAATTATATTTCCCAAAATTGCCTATCTTGCAGACGGGCGGTTTTGCATTTGGAGATACTTCGATCAGGTCCAGTTCTTTGCTCCGTGCCATTCTTAATGCTTCCTGTGTAGGCTTTACTCCCGCCTGGTCACCGTTTTCATCAATAACTCTGACTTCCGGAACGCGGATCTGTTCGTTGATTCTGATCTTGATTTTTCTTTCCTTGATAAAAATTACTCCTTTTAGGTTTATGATTTATTTTTCTTTGAATCTCTCTCTTCAACTATTGACTTGATAAAATCATCAAGCTCAAAAACTCCAAGGTCGCCTTTTTTATGGGCTCTGACAGTTATATTATTATTTTGTTTTTCTTTATCGCCCAATACAACCATATACGGCACTTTTTTCATTTCCCAATCCCTTATCTTATATCCAACCTTTTCACTTCTGTCATCAAATGCAGTGCGGAACTTATGCTCTTTGAGCTTATCATTTATCTCTTTGGCATATTCAAGCTGGTTATCGGTAATTGGTATGACTGCTGCCTGTACAGGAGCTATCCACAGCGGGAAATTCCCGGCATAATGCTCAATAAGTACTGCTACAAATCTTTCAAGTGAGCCAAAAGGAGCTCTGTGTATTACCACAGGCCTGTGTTTTGCGCCATCGGAGCCTATGTAATTCATATCAAAATTGACTGGCTGAACGTAATCAACCTGAACCGTGCCCAATTGCCATTTCCTGTTCAATGCATCCTTAACAATAAAATCTATCTTTGGCCCGTAAAAAGTAGCTTCGCCTATCCCGATGGTACACTGCAGTTTCATTCTTTCTGCGGCTTCGGTAACATCCTTCTGCGCTCTTTCCCACAATTCATCAGTGCCTCCGTATTTATCCTTATTTTCAGGATCACGGAAAGAAAGCCTTGCCTGTATATCACTCAACCCCAGTGAACGGGAAACATACTGGGTCAGATCAATAACATCACATATTTCATCTAAAAGCTGGTCTTGCCTGCAGAATATGTGGGAATCATCCTGAGTAAATCCGCGCACCCTTAAGAGTCCGTTCAGTTCTCCTGACTGCTCAAACCTGTAAACAGTCCCAAACTCAGCAAGCTTTATCGGCAGTTCTTTATAGCTGTGCGGTTTGTGATTGAATATCTGGAAATGATGCGGGCAGTTCATAGGTTTAAGAAGATACTGCTCGGTCTTACCTGTCTCATCAGTAAAATCAATTGGAGGATACTGCGAATCTTTATAATACGGATAGTGCCCGGAGGTTTTATACATATCAATTTTCCCGATATGGGGAGTATTAACTACCTGGTATCCGCGCCTTACCTGTTCATTTTTCAGGAACGCTTCGAGCTCCTGCCTGAGTATTGCACCATTGGGAAGCCAAATCGGGAGACCCCCGCCGACGTTAGGGCTTATCATAAAGAGCTCAAGCTCAGCACCTAATTTTCTATGGTCGCGTTTTTTAGCTTCCTCAAGAAAATTAAGGTAATCATCAAGTTCTTTTTTCTTCGGGAAAGATATTCCGTAAATGCGCTGCAATTGCTGCCGGTCTGAATCGCCTCTCCAGTATGACCCGGAAACGCTGAGAATCTTTACATTTTTCAGCTTTGAAGTTGATGGCATATGCGGTCCGCGGCAAAGATCGGTAAATCCGCCCTGGTGATAAAGCGATACCACATCTTCATCTTTGGCAATATCTTCAAGTATCTCTACTTTATACGGATCAGGCCTTTTTGTCTTAAAATAATTTATGGCTTCTTCGCGCTTTATCTCTTCGCGTACGGTTTTTAGATTGCGCGCGGCGATCTCGAGCATCTTATCTTCTATCTTTTTCAGATCTTCATCAGAAAACTTATGTTCGGAATCCACATCATAGTAAAAGCCGTTCTCGATTGGGGGCCCAACGCCGAACTTTGCCCCCGGAAACAGTTCTTCGACAGCCTGCGCCATAATATGGCTGGTTGTATGCCAATACACTTTCCTGCCTTCATCATCGCCAAACTTGTAGAATTTTACCGTAGCATCACCCGTTAATGGCTTAACAAGATCAACAAGCTTTCCGTTAACTTCGGCAACAAGCACGTCTTCGGCAAGGCCTTTACTGATCGAAGTTGCAATCTCAAGAGAGGTCACACCTTTGGTAAATTCCTTTACACTCCCGTCAGGGAAAGTGATCTTAATATTTTCGTTATTGCTCAATAAATTACATTTTATTACTGAAGTTATGCAAAACACTCAAAATCGGTCTTTGTCATTCTGAACTTGTTTCAGAATCTGGTTTTTGAAGATTAATAGTTTCTTTAGATGCTGAAACGAGTTCAGCATGACAATTGTGTAGCTTTAGATATTGATAATAATTATTTAAGTTCATAATATCTTCTTATCATATCAATTTCTTTTTGAATAGCACCTCTGCCAAGGGATGAATTTATGAATTCGTCATAAAGATACTGATTCTCTAAATTGTAATCATTCTCTTTAATATTCACATCAAAATAAGTGAGCGCATCTCTTTCTTCGGATTTCATAAAATCTGTGGTTGTGCTGGCTGAATCGGATTTTGCCCTTATACCTGCTTTCAGAAAGTTCATAAGATAAGTGAACTGCCTGATAACTTCCTTATTCATATAAACTCCCAATTTTCTGCCCATGACAAGATCTTCATCTATTACCCCGTTGCATCTTGAAATATTCCCTTCGCGCCTGTTCTCATCAATTTTCGGCATATTAATTATATCACTGAATACACCTTTTATCTTGTTATAATATGATTCGCTTTGTACTAACTTAACATCGGTAAGTTTCGTGAATGTCAGGTTCCACTGGTCAGCTGATCTGTTTCCCTGTTTTTGCTCGATCTTCTTTTGCCCCTGTATCAGAAGATTAGTCCCTACAGCCTTATTCGGGTCTTCAGGCACGCCATAAGTTACTTCAACAGGATTGCCGAGATAAAATATCTCCGGCCTGGTGGAAACATTCCGCTGAAGCACCTCTGCTGTAGTCGTTAAGCTTGAATTTGGCTTATTGACATGAGGTGAAGTTGCCAGGTATTTGTAATTCTGTTCCATTGAATTGAACATTGATGAGCTGGTATAAACATAGCTTGTGCTCAGCTGATTCATAATATTTTCATCACCCAGGCTGATGTTTGAATAGCCTTCCATTTTAACAGTTACAGCCCCGCCGTTATTGGGCACGTTGAAAAGTGCAGGAACAAGCACAATGTTGTTCTTTATTGCAGTAAAGCTGATAGCCCAGTAATCATTGTTGAAGTTCTTACTGTTGTTTACAAGCAGGTCATTCTTATAGAAGAATTTGATTATTTTTTCAGGACCGATAGTAATTGTAACTACTATAACAAAATTGTGGTCGGTGAACTCATCATCATTTGTGTTCACAACCAATTCGCCAAAAGTAATTGTAAACGGATCGTAAATATTTACGATATCCTTAGGCGAGTACAATTGAGAAAATGTATTTACCGATAAAGCAAGAAACAAAACTAATGTTAAAATTTTATTGCTTTTAATTTTCATTTTTTTTATATGATTTATTAATGATTTAATTTCCCTTTATTAAATCTGCATCCTTAAACATCGCTTGTGGGCGGTATCCCGCCGGGGGCGGGACGAGATTACAGGTAACAATGATTATCTTCTCTACTAAATTCTCCTGTTAATCTTTGCCATCGCCTGTGGGCGGTACGGGATTCGAACCTGTGACCTCCACGATGTCAACGTGGCGCTCTAACCAACTGAGCTAACCGCCCGATTCAAATATCAAATGGTAAATAACAAATAGCAAAACTGATCTATTCAAACAAGATAGACCGATTAAATTAAAAACGGATTATTTTTTATATAACTCACTAATTGTGAGCAGGAAATATACTTAACATCCTGACTTTAAAATAGATACAGACCTGCAAATTACGCATCAAAGCAGTCCGGAACATGAACTAGCAGCCAGGTGGGCTATATGTTCTTAAACTTATTAGATTACAAATTTAGTCAAAAAAATGGATTATTTCAAGGAAAATTGAGGGCTATCAAAACTGGTTAACATTATAATCAGAGGTATTTACTTCAAACCGGCATTCTTAAATATATAATTAACATTCTTAAAGACCTTTTTGGAGTCAAAAATGGCTTCAATATCAGATTTCTTTATCTTTGAGGCGATCAGCTTATCCTCTAGGAGCAGTTCCTTGAAGTCCTGCCCTGTTTTCCATGACCACATGGCATTATCCTGAACGGCTTTGTATGCCTCTTCACGTGTTAAGCCGCACTCAACAAGCTTTAACAGCGCCCGCTGTGAATAGATAAGTCCATGAGTACGTGCAAGATTTTTGGCAATGTTATCCTTATTTACTACAAGCCCGTCAATTACTTCTATCATCTTGACCAGCATATAGTACAGCAGCATTGTGCTGTCAGGGAGTATCATTCTTTCAACTGATGAGTGCGATATATCGCGCTCATGCCATAGATTGATATTTTCCATCGCTGCAATTGAATTACCGCGGATAATTCTTGCAAGCCCCGCAATCCTTTCGCTGATAATCGGATTCTTCTTATGCGGCATTGCCGATGAACCTTTCTGCCCTTTTGTGAACGGTTCTTCAAGCTCAAGTGATTCAGTTTTCTGCTGGTGGCGTATTTCTGTTGCGAATTTTTCAAGTGAGCCGGCAGCAAGCGCCAGTGCGCACATGTACTCTGCGTGAATATCGCGCTGAATTATCTGAGTGGCAACCTTAGCGGGTTTGAGTCCCAGCTTACTGCATACATATCTTTCAACAAACGGGTTAAGATGTTCATATGTACCTACTGCACCTGATATCTTACCGACAGATGCCGCTTTAATTGCGGTTTTGAGCCTTTCGATATTGCGGTTGATTTCATCATACCATAGTGCAAATTTGAGCCCGAGTGTAATAGCTTCTGCATGTACTCCGTGAGTACGCCCGACAAGCGGCAGGAATTTATATTTCTTTGCTTTCCGCGCCAGTGATGATTTTAGGACGAGCAGTTTTTTCAGGATAAGCTCCCCTGCTTCTTTCATCTGGCAGGATAGAGCAGTATCAAGTACATCGGAACTTGTCATTCCGTAATGTATGTAGCGGGAATCAGGTCCTACGTATGAACCGACATTCGTCAAGAATGCGATAACATCATGCTTAACAACGGATTCAATTTCATTTATCTTCTTAACATTGAATTTAGCACGGGATTTGATTTTTCGAAGTGCAGTGCCGGGTACGATTCCTAACTTATTATTTGCCTCAGAGGCAAAGATCTCTATCTTAAGCCAGATTGAAAACCTGTTTTCTTCTGACCAGATTCCAGAGATCTCGGGGAGAGAATATCTTTCTATCATACTACAAATTTAATGATTTATTGGAATTAAGAACAGGGAAAAAGTTATTGGCCAAGTGGATTCGTCGCTTCCCTCCACACAATTACTGGAATAAAAAAACCCCGGCAAAAGGCCGGGGCTACGTGAAAACAGGCACTCCTAGTGGGAAAGAATACTAATGGCCTGCGTTTTCAAACTCTATCGGGAATTTCTCAACACCGGTAGCTAAGAGCTTATTCTCCTTTATTTCAAACTCTGAGAAATACCAGTAATTATCATCCCTGTTTGTAACATAACACTTTCCTTCTTTTACAAGGAATGCAACTTCAAGAGTAAGCTCGTACCATTTATAATTTTTCTTCTTGACACGGGTATAGGTCTTATCATCAATATTCTCAAAGAAATAAACATCGACAGATTTTGAAGGGGTCTTATCTTTTTCTATTATGGAAAGCACAAAGTCGTCTTTGCCGTCTCCTGAAAAATCACCATACGCATAGCCTGCTACCCTGATATTCCACGGCAGATTATAGCTCAGCTGGTCAAGCTGTTC
>JANWKI010000143.1 GCA_025451455.1 Ignavibacteria bacterium | reverse complement strand
GCGTGGTTTCAAGCGGCGTCATAAAAACAGCAACGCCTTTCTTGTGAGCCATTTCCATGAATTCATCGCTTGGCTTATTGTTGAATGTTACGCATATAATCGGAATATCAAACGAGAAGAATTTCTTCAGAGCTTTTGTTCTTGCTTCGGCGGTAAGCTGCCGCAGGTACCGCATTTCTGTATTACCCAGTATCTGCACGCGGTCAAAAGTAAATAGTGCTGTGTAACCGGCTAACGCCAGACCCGGACGGTTAATGTGCTGATCGCGGATAATTTTATCAAGCCCAAGATCACCTTCGGAAATTTTCGTAAGTTTAAAACGGTCCTTAGCTGCATGATAGAAAAAATCAACAGTGATCTTTTCCTTTCTTATTTCTTCAATATTCTTAAGAACCTTGTGGATATGTTTCATTTGTTTATCCGGTTACTTTTTTCACTTACAGCTCTGTATCTGTTAAATGATCAACAACCTTTTCACTATTGTGATTCGTCAGCTTATCCTTATACTTTCTTACCTGGATCTCTATCTTGTTCATAGCCGCTTCAATTGATTTTGTGAAATCATCGGAAGATTCCCTGGCTTTAAAGGTGTGGTTGTTTTTTGCATGAACTATCACTTCGGCATTTTTAACACTGTTTTCAGGCTTATCATAATCAAGTATGACCTCTGTCCTGATAATTCCGTCGTAATGTTTTGTGAATTTCTGTGTTTCGGCTTCGGCAAATTCTTTAAGTGTGTCGTGTGCTTTGAAGTGTCTTGCAGTGAATATGAATGTCATAAGTAGCCTCCGATTTCCATGGATTTAGGTTAAAATTCTATTAATGTGCAAATATGCTAAAGTAGTTCCTTAAATTCAACAAAGGAATATATCCTGCTTATACGGTGTTAAATTATTGATTTGAAAAGGCGTTATGTGAGGGCTATATTTGATGATAAACTCAATAAACTTCAAACCTGCAGGGTCTATAAGACTTGGCAGGTTTATGTATTCGAATAAAAATATATGGAAAAAGGGAAATTTCTTCAAACGATGGGCAATATGTTCATTGATGGAAGTGCAAAGATTGGGAAGAACTGCACTATCGGGCAGTTTGCAATTATTGAAAAAGATGCTGTGATAGGAGATGAATGCCAAATCGGGCATAATGTTGTGATTCACTCCGGCACGGTTATTGGCAAGGGCGTAAGGATTGATGCTAATACAGTAATTGGCAAGCAGCCGCTAAGATCAAAGCGAAGTATATTCAAATCCGATAAAAAATACGAGCCTGCCAGGATCGGTGATGAATGCCTCATCGGGGCGCAGGTGATAATTTACGTTGGCTCGGAAATTGCCAACAATGTGCTCATTGCTGATTCAGCCGCCGTGCGTGAAGATGTGAAAGTAGGCGAATACACAATTCTCGGCAGAAGCTGTACAGTCGAGAACTTTACTACGATTGGGAAAAAGTGCAAGCTTGAAACGAACTCTTACATTACAGCATACTCAACTATTGAAGATTACTGTTTCATCGCGCCGGGCGTTGTAACAACCAACGATAATTATTTAGGCCGTACAGAAGAGCGCTTTAAGCATTTTAAGGGTGTAACCATACGCAAAGGCGGAAGGATTGGCGGAGGAGCAGTCATTTTGCCCGGACTTGAAATAGGCGCAGATGCAATTGTTGCAGCAGGCGCTGTTGTAACAAAGAACGTTCCCGAGAAGATGATATACGCTGGCATGCCAGCAAAGGAATTCCGCCCCGTACCGGATGATCAGTTGCTGGAGAATCAGGGATGGGAATGATTCGATTCGAAGATTTGAAGATGATAAGATTGAAAGATTTAGAGGTTTGAAGATTGTTGTTGCGCCTCAATTTGCCTTTTGATTCTGCAATTTTTTCGCTAAATTAACGGTTCTAACAAATAGATATAAACTCAGAGGATTTAAAATGATAAGTATTTTGGTGATTTTACTGGTTTTAGTGGCAATTCTGTTGATGGGAGTTGTCCTCATTCAGTCTTCAAAAGGGGGCGGACTTGCAGGTACATTTGGCGGCGGCGGTGATGCTTCTATGGTTTTCGGGGTTCGCAGGACTGCAGATTTTCTGGTAAAACTTACAAGCATACTGGCGACCGTTTTACTATTATTTTCACTGATTACAAATGTGATAATAAATAAAGGCGGCGGCACAAACGAAAGTATTATTCAGCAGAACTCCGGGCAGCAGAACTTTCCTCAGCCTAATGTGCCAAACCAGATGGAACAGCCTCCGGGAGATCAGCAGCAGCAGAATACACAGCCTCCGCAGGACCAGAAGCAGCCTCCTAAATAATCATTAGCATTATTTTATTTCATAATGTACTAGATGAAAATAAATTTTAAAGTGTTTCTAAAAGGTGCAGTTATATTAATTTTAACTGCGCCTTTTTTATTTGGACAGGAATTACCAAAGCTTACCCTTAAAGATAATGCTAATAATCATGGGATTGCTTCGCTTACTTCGTTTGCCCGCAAAATTAATAATAATGGGATTTACTCATTCAGTTCGTTACTCGGCATTGCTGAAGACTCTCTTAAGACGGATTCAACATTTAAGTCTTCCGGGAAAAATAAAAAATTCCGTATGAAGAAGTCACCCACCGTTGCAGCGCTTCTCTCTGCAGTACTTCCGGGAGCGGGGCAGTTCTACAATCAGTCATATTGGAAAATACCGATTATTGACGGGTTTGTGGTGTACTTTGCATATGAATATTTCAGGAACAATAACCTGTATAAAGAAAACCGTGACATATACATAACAACACAAACCCCCGAAAATCCTGACGGAGACCTGAATTACAAATCGCTTAGGAATTTTTACCGCGACCAGCGGGATAATTTTGTCTGGTACTTCCTTATAGTTTACACAATAAACATAATAGATGCCTATGTTGACGCGCACCTGTTCGATTTTGATGTAAAAGAAGACAAGCTTCTGCATTTACCCGGAAGTAAGCCAAGCAGGATTTACAGGCTAAAACTAAACCTCAAGTTCTGAGAGCCCCTCTTTGGAAATATAAAATGATTTCTGCACTAAAGAAGAAATTGCTTGGAGTCAGCTTCCCGCAGGAGTATCTCTGTCTTGCTAAGGATATGTATGTTCATCCGTTCAAGGTTGAAATTGAAGCCGTTAAACTGGATGTAAGTGAAAATCATATGATGCTGGGTTACTCACCGCTTATCATAGGCATTCCCATGCCGCTTGGAAATAATTTTGAGAAGATTACTTTGAACTTTCTATTTGAAGGTAAAGCCCTTGCATCTATCAATATGAATCAGATACATCAGGTCAAAGCCGGAAATTCAATTCTGCATGTTTATGAAGGCGTCCGGGCAAAACATGAGTTTGTTCCCATGTTCAGCAGACTGCTTCTTGGTGCCAGAGGGTACCTGAGGTCCCTAAGGAAAGGTAATATCCGGCTTACAGGTAACATTTATGACCAGGTCAGGTCAGCATACTCAGTTCCAAGGGAGATCTCTATTGTAACAACCGGCAGCAATGGGTTTTATAATATTTTTCCGACCGATCTTCACGGCAGAATAAATGAAGAGTATTATGCTGACTCACTTAGAATCAGCGGCAAAGCCGGTAAACAGGTAGAAGATTCAGGCCATATGATACTTTCAAGAATTGACGCTTCTTATTACAAACAGTCATATTCTCTCGGTAAAAATCACATGGCAGATTTGAAGCCGGTAAGTGGATATGAGAACATACAGCTTTCCGAACAATTATCGCTTCCTGTTGCCACCGGAGCTATTTCTTATCTTGAGCTTGAAAGAATTGCAGGTGCTGGTTTTGATAAAGGAGTTCACAGAGTACACATTTTCAGAATTATCAATGAAAAATTCCTTAAGAATGGCAGCCCGCTTGCGCACATACACAATTATACTGCAGCGTGGAGGGAAAATCACGGTATCAAAACTGACTATCTGTTCAGGTAATTACTCTTCATGTTTTCGTTTGGAAATATAGTCAGGTAATTCCTTAATTTGATACTTTAACTTAAGCAGTATTAATTTATTTTATTGGTTTTTCACTTACCTTCCATTCGACAAAATCACTTCATTTCTGTTTATTTTATCCGAAAAATGACATTTTCGAGTCACCTGCCATTCGACAAACGGGAAAATCTTTCTTTTACATTCTGATTTTTAATGTATTATTTTTGAATCATAAAGAATTAAAATAAATGAAGGTCTATTCAGTGAATATTATCTATGCAGCATTTTAATAACGGAACAGATAGCTACAAAAGGAAACAGCTTATTCTGCAGAAACCATACAGCTCTGCAGGGAAACT
This sequence comes from Ignavibacteria bacterium, assembly GCA_025451455.1. Taxonomy (GTDB): domain Bacteria; phylum Bacteroidota; class Ignavibacteria; order Tepidaquicellales; family OLB5; genus OLB5. The sequence continues at coordinate 17,555 of JANWKI010000143.1, read as the reverse complement.
TAAGAAAGATGTAAAGGAAGTTTTGAATAAATACTCAAAATTTCTTTCTGAGCATTACTGTGCCTTTAAAGAAAATAAAGATGTTATTAAGATCTCTGCCGATATCAATGAGTATTGGTTTGATGCGGAAATAAAGATCAACAACAGTAAAGTGCTTATTGATTATGAAACAAACGCTCCTTCAGTAATTGAAAAAATGGCTATAACAAGAGTAAAGCAGTATTTTGTGCTGCAGTAAAATTATCGGGTTTGTAACAGATAATTCAGCTAATAAGCGCCAAACAGGTCAACTGTTTTGAAGCTGATAAATTAAGATGCCAAGCTTCATTAGTATTACCCCCAAAGCCTCTTCCTGGTAACCGGTGGGAATGCAATCCAAAATTGCAGCGGTTCCGGAAGGGGCTAACTTTTTTAATACAATGACTGAATGTATCCGGTCAGTTTTCCTTCTTTTCTTCCGGCATTATCAATTCAATTTTAGTTGAAGAACACATATCGACTTTCTTCAATATGTATTCAGCATCATCAACTCCGGTAAATTTAAAATCATACTTGCAAAAAGCCGTATCTATCTTTGTGTTGAAATCAAATGAGCCGTTTAGGGGAATCTTATCCGAAACATTCAGTTCAAATCCCCATTCAAATGTATCTGCCTTGGCACACCTAACGGATTTTAAAGGTATTCCTGTTTTGTTGGTTACCTTAAATGTTTTCGTAACCTGTGAGTTAGCAGTGTAACCAATAAAGAAAATACAAAGAATAACAGATGTCCAAAATATTCTTTGATTCATTTTTTAACTCCTTTCTTTATGATTTCAGGGTTCTTGAATTAACAAATATATATCAATTATAACAATACTAAATTTAAGGTGTTTCACGAATTTAGTTAGATCCTTATAAGTCCGTAAAAAACAGTCTAATATAAGCCAATTATTTGCATTAAATTTTAAATCTATTCCGAAAAAATTCTAATAAAGGATTTGGTTCAGTTGGATTCATTTCAGTTCATTTACCGGTTATTCTGTTAGATTATTAAATGTTATGTTTTTTATCTTACCACTTTGCACGGGTAATTTCGAGTCAATTGAGTAAGTCCCTTAAATTGTGTATTTTTGTATATCAATCCACAAAAAAGTTCAAAAAAGAAATATAAAAATCATATAATTTTATGGCACAAAGTGAATTTGATGTAGTTATTGTTGGAGGCGGTGTTGCCGGATATACTGCGGCTATCAGGGCTGTTCAGTTAGGATTCAAAACGGCAATTGTTGAGTCAGCCAGGCTTGGGGGTATTTGTTTGAACTGGGGCTGCATACCCTCAAAATCGCTGCTTAAGGCAGCAGAGGTTATGCATACGATAAAGAAATCCAAAGAGTTTGGTATAACAACAACCGGGCTTGAATTCGATTTTGCAGCGGTTATAAAACGTTCAAGAGATATTGCTGATAAATCTGAAAAGGGTGTGCAATACCTTATGAAGAAAAATAAGATACAGAATTTCAGCGGATTTGGTTTTATCAAAAAGCATAAGAACGGTTCACTCATTGAAGTTACCAAAGACGGCAAAGTGATCGAGGAAATAATTGCGAACCACACAATTATTGCAACCGGTTCGCGTGCACGGTCATTCCCCGGAATGAATATTGACGGTAAGAAAGTGCTTTCGTTCATGGAGAGTATTGTTCTCGATAAACTTCCGGAAACTGTAACAATTATAGGCGCAGGCGCTATTGGAATTGAGTTTGCATATTTCTGGAATGCATTTGGGGCTAAAGTTACTGTGGTAGAAATGCTGGATCAGCCGCTTCCAATGGAAGATAAGGAGCTCAGTGATGTTCTCGGAAGGGAATTCAGGAAGCTGGGTATCAGTATACTTACCGGCACAAAGGTCGAGAATATTTCAGTTGAAAAAACGGCACCTAACAGCAAGACTGAAAAGGTTATTACAAAGGTCAGCGGCAAGACCAATGCAGAGATCGAAAGTGATATTGCACTTGTTGCCGTCGGGTTTGCGGGTAATGTTGAGAATATGGGCCTCGAAGCACTTGGTGTTACGCTTGAAAACGGTTCCATTAAGGTTGATAAAGACTATAAGACCAGTGTTGATGGCATTTACGCTATCGGAGATGTTAACGGCCCCCCGTGGCTGGCACACGTAGCATCCGCTGAAGGGTTGAATTGCGTTGAAAAGATCAGGGGATTAGACGTGCCTGATATAGATTATCTCTGCATCCCGGCTGTAACATTTTGCCAACCGCAGGTTGCTTCTGTTGGATTAACTGAAAAGAAAGCCAGGGAACTGGGCTACGAAGTTAAGATAGGGAAATTCCCGTTTTCTGCAAGCGGAAAGGGGAGGGCAATCGGGGAAACTGCAGGATTGGTAAAAGTAATTTTTGATGCTAAATATGATGAACTCATAGGTGCACACATATGCGGCAATGAAGCAAGTGAACTTATCGCAGAACTGACACTGGGGAAATCACTGGAAACAACTCATGAACAAATCATAAGGACAGTCCATGCGCATCCTACATTTGCAGAGGCTATCATGGAAGCTGCTGCAGATGCTTACGGAGAAGCGATAAATATATAATTTTGTAATTGCGATGAGCTTAAGCGGAGAAGCAATCTCCTTGTTCAGAAGTTTGCCGTGCTCACTTCGCTCGCTCGCAAATTAATTATAAATAAAGAAAGGATTTACCAAAATGGCATTAAAAGTTGGAGATAAAGCACCGGATTTTACATTACCGTCGTTCACGCCATCGCCGGAGCTGGTGCAGGTATCACTGGGCGGATTTAAAGGAAAAAATCTTGTGCTGGTTTTCTTCCCGCAGGCGTTTACCGGTGTATGCACAGCAGAAATGTGTGCAATGAGCGATAGTTTCAATGCATACAAAGATATGAATGCGGAAGTTCTGGGAATAAGTGTTGACGGAACATTTGTTCAGAAGGCTTTTGCCGCCTCAAATAATATTAAAGTACCTCTGCTGAGCGATTATAACAGGGTCATGATCAGAGCATATGATGTTGTACACCCTGAATTTGCACACGGGCAAAAGGAGACTGCTAAACGTGCAGTTTATGTTATCGATAAAGAAGGGATCATCAGATATGCAGAAGTTACTCCAACCCCGGGCGACCAGGTTAACTTTGATGCTATCAAAGCAGCAGTTTCTTCACTGAAATAAGCACAATTTGAAATAATTAAACAGCAAAATAATGCAGGGGACGCTCGTTTGCGTTCCCTCCTGATATTAAGGAGTATGACAAATGCTTAAAGCCGGAGACAAAGCCCCAGATTTTGATCTGATCGCAGATAGCGGGGAGAAAATATCGCTGAAAGATTACAAAGGCAGGAAAGTTGTGCTATATTTCTATCCCAAGGATATGACAAGCGGCTGTACTGTTGAAGCATGTGATTTCAGGGATAATATCAAAAAGATAGAAAAGAAAAATGCAGTTGTGATCGGGGTTTCACCGGACGGCACTAAAAGCCATGTTAAATTTAAGGATAAATATGAACTGCCATTTACACTTCTGAGTGATGAATCAAAAAAGATGCTTGAAGATTACAGAGTGTGGCAGGAAAAAAGCATGTACGGAAGAAAGTATATGGGTGTTGTAAGGACAACATTCATAATTGATGAAAAAGGAAAGATAGAAAAGATATTTGAAAAAGTTAAAGTTGATGGGCATGTTGAAGAAATATTAAGCAGTTTATAAAGTTTATTAAGTTTGTAAGGTTTTAAAGTTCATAAAGATCTTGTGTTTGACTCCCGTAAGAATAATACTAAGTTTCACCGGAATTTTGCTTTCCATCTTGACCTATTCTCAGGATTGCGGTTATATTTCTAAATCTGATGAAATAATTCCGGATAGTTTTTTCATTGGTCAGCAGAGCCCCAGCCCTCCCTACAATTCTGAAATTTTCGGTATTCCGGAATTGTCTTCTGTCAAGTTTAAGATATTGGATTTGAATTATAAATTGTTCAAAGAAACCGATTATTGTTTGCTTGAAAAAGGTACTTATCAGTTTAACTGGGGCAAGTTTATAGGGAACTCTCAGGATTTTCCTTCAGGCATATATAATATTGAAATGCTCGCATTATATCCGGGTAGTTTAAGGCAGTTATTCACAGGCAGAAAGAGGATCATAATTGTCAAATGAATTTTTATGTTTTTCAGTAATTATCAAACCCTTATCTTTGCATTAATTAACAATAAATTTCGGGATGGCAGATAAAGAGAGTAAAGAGCTTTTCATTAAGTCAATAGTTGAAGGATATACTTTCAAGGGCGAAACAATCACCCTGGGCGGAGCAATTTTTAAAAGTGAAGTGCTGACTGGTACTCATATAAAGCTGCCTCTTAAGACAATGAACCGTCATGGTTTAATTGCAGGGGCTACAGGAACTGGCAAGACCAAAACTCTACAGGTAATTACTGAAGCGCTGGCTTCTAAGAGCGTGCCGGTTGTTGTTATGGATATTAAAGGTGACTTGAGCGGAATTGCAAAACCCGGAGCTTCAAATGATAAAATAACTGACAGGATGGGAAAGATCGGGATTGAATGGAAACCTGAGGCGTATACTGTTGAATTCCTTACAATTTCAGACGAAAAGGGTACAAGGCTGAGGGCAACATCTTCGGAGATGGGTCCGGTATTATTTTCCAGAATGCTTGAACTCAATGAAACTCAATCAAGTCTTATCTCTGTAATTTTCAAATACTCTGATGATAAGCAATTGCCATTGCTTGATCTTGCTGATATGAAGCGAGTGCTTCAATACATTCAGGAAGAAGGGAAAGCCGAATTTGAGTCAGCTTACGGGAAAGTTTCATCAAGCTCTCTAGGTATTATTCTCCGCAAAATTGTGGAACTGGAACAACAGGGCGCAAACAGGTTCTTTGGGGAGAGATCATTTGAAGTTGAGGACCTTGCAAGGTGCGATTCCGGCGGCAAAGGTATAATTTCTGTTATCAGGCTGGTGGATATGCAGACTAAGCCCAAGCTTTTTTCAACATTCCTCTTAAGCCTGCTTGCCGAAATTTACAGCACATTCCCCGAAGAAGGTGACCTGGACCAGCCTAAGCTTGTTATGTTCATTGATGAAGCGCATTTGTTGTTCAACGAAGCCTCAGATACACTTCTTGACCAGATTGAATCTATTATTAAGCTTATCCGGTCAAAAGGCGTGGGGATATTCTTCTGCACACAGAACCCGGCCGATATTCCGGCCAAAGTACTAAGCCAGCTTGGAATGAAAGTCCAGCATGCGCTCCGTGCATTTACTGCCAATGACAGAAAAGAAATTAAACTTATTTCTGAGAATTATCCCCTAAGTGATTTTTATAATATTGATGAACTGTTAACCACTCTCGGGATCGGAGAGGCTGCCGTTACAGTGCTTAGCGAAAAAGGAAACCCAACCCCGCTTGCTGCAACATTGTTATGCGCGCCACGCTCAAGAATGGATATCTTAACTCCTCAGGAAATTGATGAAATTGTTAACAGCTCAAAACTTGCGGCAAAGTATAATGAAGTAATTGACAGGGAAAGTGCGCTGGAAATCCTGAACAAAAAGATAAAGGAGCATCAGGAAGAACAGGCAAAGGAAGTGGAAGAAGAGAGCAAGCCAAAGAAAGAAGAAAAAAGTACTGTTGAGAAAGTATTGACGAGCACAACTGCAAGGCAGGTCAGCCGAACAGTTGCGAGGGAAGTCGCTAGGGGATTACTTGGAGTGCTTGGCATCGGCGCCACACGCCGGAAGAAGAAAACAAACTGGTTCTGAAAAAATTTCTCAAATTCATCAAATTCTCAGATTCATCAAATTTGTAAAGTCTGAATATTTGTCAATCATAAATAATTGTTTCCGGGTTGTGATTCCTGTTAAATTATGAATAAGGTAAGCAGGCAGCGCATTGAGCTTGCAAAGAAAAATTTTGAGCAGTTTAAGAACCCCAATATTATTGCCTCTATTGTAGCAGGCTCAGTTGGCAAAGGTTATGCTGATGATAACTCAGATATTGATACTATCATCTTTTACAAAAAACCCTTTACAAAGAAAGAGTATGATAAAATTGTTGAGGAAGCAAAAATTTCAGGAGGAGATCTTTATCACGGAACTCCAAGGGAAGGATTTGCAGTATACTATTATATCGACGGAATAAAATGCGATTTTGGATTTGGCAATTACCGGGAAAACGAGAAATTGATAAGTGATATGCTGAAGAAACCGGAGCTTGACCAGATGAAACATCTTCAGATATCAGGCTTTCTGGATAGTTATGTACTTTATGGCCATAAATGGGTAAATAAATGGAAAAATAAAGCTAAAAAGATTCCTGAGGAACTCTCATTTATTATGGTGAGAAACCACATTAAATTTGAACCTGAATGGGTTACAAATGAAATGGCGCTCAAAAGAGGTGATATTTTATATATGTATGAGTATTTCATCCAGGCAATTGAAAGGCTGATCTGGATACTTTGCGGATTGAATAAGACATATCACCCGGGAAAACTCAAAGGCGCAGAACATAAAATAAAACTGTTCCGTATCAAACCTGTTAGTTTTATCAGGCGATGCAAAAAAGTTTTAGAGGCGGGAAACTCTTTAGCTGTAGCAGAATTATATAAGCTGATAAGAGAAACGATGACTTTGGTTGATAAGAATATGCCAAGACAAAGCACTCTCAGGATAAGAAGAGTTTTAAAAATGAAATTGAGGAAATAGATGTCACTTAAAATGAAATCTAAATGCGAGAAATGCGGCAGGGAGCTGAAGCATGATTCCGATGCCTGTATTTGCAGTTATGAATGTACATTCTGCCCGCAGTGCGCTAAAGAAATGAACAACATTTGTCCGAACTGTTCGGGTGAACTGGTAAAAAGACCCAGGAGAGAGATCAGGAAATGAGTCAGCAAAAGAAAAACAAAGGAAAAGTACAAAAGAATAAAAAGCAGACTTTCTGGACTCAAAGAAATATCATTATTATTGCAGTTGTATTAATTTTAGTTACTGCCTCTTATTTTCTGTTCATTAGAAAAACTTCCAATGAGCCAAAATGGGTAAAAGAAGGTGAAGTGACTTTTCTGAGCAAGGATACAAGGCAGCATTTGGCTAAAATTGAAGTAGAGTCAGCTAAAACACCAGTCAAACGCTCACAGGGATTAATGTACCGTACTCACATGGATGAGGATAAAGGAATGATATTTCTTTTCGACCATCTGGATATGCAGTCTTTCTGGATGAAAAATACAGTGATATCATTGGATATAATTTTCATTGATGATAAGGGTGTCATAAATACAATACATAAAAAAACAACTCCCTACTCGGAAAAATCACTTCCATCAAAGCAAAAATCACAGTTTGTTGTTGAAGTCAACGCAGGGTTTTGCGATAGTCATGGAATAAAGGAAGGTGATTTGATCGAATACAAGCTTGATAAATGAACAGCTTTAAATTACACCCCAAGAAAACTAATTGCCAGCCCTGATACAAAGATTGCAAACCCTGCAAGCGCATGAGTATATTTTTCAATTTTTCCAAGCGGCAAAAGATTAATACCGTACAAAGATACCGTTACAACTGAAACCATTGTTCCGATGGTCACAATCCCGAAAATTATGCTTACTATAGCTATTCCTGCCATATTGTGCTGAGCAGCCGGGAACATTACAAGCGGTATCAGCGGTTCGCATGGTCCGAGAATAAATACTACAAATAAAATCCATGGTGTCAGCGATTTTTTTCCAGATCTGTGTACATGCTCACCGTCATGTGTATGTGAGTGAGTTTGAAAAGTACCTTCTTCTGAAACATGAATATGGCTGTGAGGTTTGTTAACATAGGCCTTTTTTATGCCCCAAATCATATAGAGGAATCCAAAGGTAATAAGAACCCATCCTGCAATTTCTCCCCTTGCGCCCTCTATGAGCACAAGCATTTCTAAAGCAACACCTGCAGCAATTCCGATCATTCCAAGAATTACCGAGCTGAACACATGACCAATCCCGCAAAAGATAGTAACCCAGGTTGTCTTGATCTTTGACCATTTTCCGGCTTTAGCCATCATAATAAACGGCAGGTAATGGTCTGGGCCGATCAGTGTATGCACAAATCCTATTGACGCTGCAGTTAAAGAAAGTATAAGAATTTCGTAGTTCATAAGCAGTCTCTTCTACAAAAATAGCAGTAATCCATTTGGAATTTAATGCAAAATTAATTGAATACCCGAATGTGATACAGGTCATTGTATAATTGAATTCAATTAGTGCATAATTAATCGTATTTTTGAATGATTTTTATTTCTAATATGTTCTTAACATTAGCCTAACATTTTAGTGTTAATTTTAACACATTCAACATTATTAGAAATCTAAAAAATCATTAACATGAAGGAAAAAATACTTGTAGTTGACGACGAGAAGGATATTCTTGAACTGATCGATTATAACTTAACAAAGAACGGCTATCGTGTCAAAACTGCTGTAAGCGGGGAAGAAGCCCTGGATCTTGTAAAAGATAATGAATATGATCTTATCATTTTGGATTTGATGCTGCCCGGTGTGGACGGTTTTGATATTACAAGGATGATCAAAGCTGATAAGCAAAAAGCCAATATTCCGATTGTAATGGTAACAGCAAAAGCCGATGAGGCAGATAAAGTTGCCGGGCTTGAGATCGGGGCGGATCATTACGTAACAAAGCCATTCAGCCCGCGTGAATTACTGGCAATTGTCAAAGCAACACTCAGAAGGCGCCCTCCGAGAGAAGAGGAAGAAAAACCGATAATTGAAAGAGGAGACCTGAAAATTCACGTCGGCAGGCATGAGGTTTCCGTGAAGGGCAAGCATATTGATCTGACTCATCTTGAGTTCAGAATATTATTAACACTCGCAAAAAAACCGGGCTGGGTAATGACAAGGTACCAGATAGTAGATGCAACAAGGGGTGAAGGAGTTTCAGTTACCGACAGATCCATTGATGTACACATAGTATCTCTCAGAAAGAAACTTGGAGATGAAAATGAATATATTGAAACAGTTCGTGGCGTTGGTTACAAATTCAGGGAGGTATCCTAACTTTGAGTCAAAGGAAATTCCTTTGGAAAATTTACTATATTTTTGCAGCTCTTGCAATAATTCCTCTGATAGTGCTCGGTTTCTATGCATCATCACTGTTTAATGATTCCCTTATTACAAATGATTCCGAAGTACTGAGATTAAGAACAAACCTCATCAGGGACAGGCTTGAGTCATCATCTCTGGATTCGCTGGATTTCCATCAGGTTGTTATTAAATATGACAGTTTAAGTCATGCGAGAATTACATTGATTGCTCTCTCGGGTAAAGTAATAGCAGATTCCAGGGAAAACGCCTTAAATATGGATAACCATGCTGACCGGCCTGAAGTCATTGACGCATTGAAAAAAGGATTCGGTGTATCACAAAGGTACAGTTTTACTTTGAAAGAAGATTTTCTTTACTCTGCCCAGCCCTTAAAAAACGGAAATGGTGAGACCGTTTTTATTGTCAGGGCAGGGTATCCGTTGACAAATGTATATAAGGAAGAAGCTTATGCTAACACTGCTATTGCAATTGCGGTACTGTTTTTCAGCGTAATTATCCTTGTAGTGGGTTATATCATATTGAAAAGCGCATTGAATCCGTTAATTGAGATCAAAGAAGGAGCCAACAGGTATTCAAAAGGCGATTTCTCACATAAGATATTTATGCAGTCTGAAAATGAACTGAAAAGTATTGCAGATTCCCTTAATTTAATGGCTAAACAGCTTGATGAAAGACTTGATATAATCGGTGAACAGAGCAATCTTCAGCAGGCTGTACTTGAAAGCATGAATGAAGGAGTGCTGGCAGTGGATTATGATGAAAGGATACTTCTTATTAACAAAACAGCAGAAGAAATACTCGGCATAAATGATAAAACTGCTCATGGCAAGACTCTGCAGGAAGTCATCAGAATTTCCGAAATACAGAAATTCTTCAGGAAGATAATTGCAGAAGGGAACCCGCATGAAACTGAGATAATATTGCAGCACGAAAAAGACAAATTTCTCCAGATAACGGGAACGATGCTTTATGATATGGATAACCACGCTCTCGGAGCACTCGTAGTTTTTAATGATATTTCCAACCTTAAGCATCTTGATACCATCAAGAAAGACCTGGTAGCAAATGTATCACACGAACTGAAAACACCGGTAACGACTATTAAGGGATTCATAGAGACATTGCGGGAAGGCGCTATTAACGACCCTAAGAATGCTGAAAGGTTTCTTGATATAATTGCCAAACATATTGAGAGGCTTAACATGATAATTGATGATCTTCTTATTCTTGCAAAACTGGAAGACAGGCCCGATGAGATCAAATTATCTGAAGAGAACATTTACCCGGTTTTAAGATCTGTAATTGAGGATTATGAATATAAAGCAAAAGAAAAGAAGATAACCATTGAAGTGAAATGTGATGAAAAATTGCAGGCGAAGATCAATAAAAACCTGATTGAACAGGCAATCGGAAATCTTCTTGATAACGCCATTAAATACAGCGACAAAAAAACAGAAATTGTAGTGGGAGCTGGAATTAAAAATGATAATTTAGTGCTATCTGTCAACGATTCCGGGTACGGAATATCAGAAGAACATATCCCCCGGCTATTTGAAAGGTTTTACAGGATAGATAAAGGCAGAAGCAGGGAAGAGGGCGGTACCGGACTTGGCCTGGCCATTGTAAAACACATTGTAAATGCAATGAATGGCATAATAGAGGTTGATTCCACTCCAGGAAAGGGTACAGATTTTACCATCAAAATACCTCAAAACAATACCTGAGCGCTTATTTTCTTAACTAAAACTTAACAATTCCTTAACAGATTGTTTAATATTCTAACATAATTTGCATTAGTTTCTAATAAACTAAATCAAATTAATCAAAATGACAATGAAAAACTCATCTGTTAAATTAACTTTGTTATTGTTTGTATTGCTTGCATTTGCAGCCGCGGGGTGCAGTAAAAAAGATAAACAGACAAGTGATAACAAGAAATCAATCACAATCAAAGGTTCTGATACAATGGTGCATTTAATGAGCACTCTGGCTGAAGCTTTCATGAAAAAAGATGCTTCACAGAAAGTATCTGTCACGGGTGGCGGCTCAGGAACGGGAATTGCGGCATTAATTAACGGAACAACCGATATATGTGCATCTTCCAGGGATATGCAGCAGAAAGAAAAAGACGAAGCTAAGGGAAAAAATGTAAATCCTGTAGAACAAAAAGTAGCATTTGACGGAATTGCCATTGTTGTAAATCCCGAAAACACTGTTAAGGAAATAACGATGGAGCAGCTTAAGAAAATTTATACAGGTGCTTATAAGAACTGGAAAGAACTTGGCGGACCCGACCAGTCAATTACAGTACTTTCCAGGGAAAGTAACTCAGGAACTTATGTATTCTTTCAGGAGCATGTGTTGAACAAAGAAAATTATGCGCCTACTGTAAAATTAATGCCGGCTACTTCGGCAATAGTTCAGTCAGTCAGTTCAGATAAATGGTCAATTGGTTATGTTGGCCTTGGGTATACAAAAGAAGGAAATGTGAAAGTAATTCCCGTAAAGAAAGATGCTGATGCACCGGGCGTAATGCCGACACATGAAACAGTACTTGATAAGTCCTACCCAATTGCGAGGCCGTTATATCTTTATTTTAACGGTGATCCGCAGGGAAGCAACAAAGTTTTTCTGGATTTTGTCCTTTCTCCTGAAGGGCAGAAGATAGTTGATGAAACCGGGTATATTACACTCAAATAATATTGACAAAGCAAAGACTTAAAGCGAGAATAATTAAATACTTTCTGCAGAGCTGTGGTTCTCTTTCGATAATCATAGTTCTGCTGATCTTTTTATTCCTCTTTAAGGAAGCTCTTCCTTTTATCAGCGAACCGGGAATTGGAGGTCTTTTTCATTCAGTCTGGAACCCGGTCTCATTTCAGAAAGAAGAATTCGGGCTGCTGCCTTTGATAACCGGTTCTGTGCTTGTTACCCTGCTTGCAACACTCATAGCAATTCCTTTCGGAATAATCGGGGCTGTTTATATTTCAGAAGTTGCAACGGCAAAGGAAAGGGAAGTATTAAAGCCTTTTATAGAAATTCTCGCCGGAATACCTTCAGTTGTTCTTGGATTTTTCGGTTTGATAGTAGTTGCTCCTTTGGTAAAAGATATCTTTGGCCTCAATACCGGACTAACAGCCCTCACAGGCGCAGTTCTGCTTGCTTTTATGGCAATTCCAACAATTATGTCCATTTCTGAAGATGCAATAAAGAGTGTGCCAATTATCTATAAAGAAGCATCTTTGGCTCTTGGAGCCAGCAGGATCGAAACGATCTGGAAAGTCATTGTCCCTGCGGCGCTTTCAGGAATTGTAGCGTCAGTTATGCTTGGAATGGGAAGAGTCGTTGGAGAAACAATGGCCGTCATGATGGTTACCGGAAATGCGCCTGTGGTAAGTTTCAATCCGTTTACATCAGTAAGAACAATGACTGCTACAATTGCCGCTGAAATGGGAGAAGTGACTTTCGGCAGCAGCCATTATGCTTCTTTGTTCTGGGTCGGCATAGTTCTCATGTTAATGACTTTTGTATTAAACCTGGTTTCATACAGGGTATTGAAAAAATACGGCATGATAGATAAATAAATGAGAAGATGAATAAAAAACGAACAGGTGAAAAGATCATTTACTGGCTTATGCGGGGCGTTACTTATTCTGTTGTGCTCTTCATTGCTTATATTCTGCTTGATATACTGATACACGGATTACCGGCAATTTCGTGGAATTTTCTGACAGGGTTCCCGGAAAAAAGCGGAGCAGAAGGAGGAATACTCCCCGCTATTTTGGGAACTTTATACTTGGTTATAGGAACAATTGTGGTCGCATTGCCGCTGGGAATGTTCAGCGCAGTTTACTTAACTGAATACTCCAAACAAAACAGGTTTGCGCAAAGCATCAGGATGGCTATTGTTACACTTGCCGGAATACCTTCAATTGTTTTTGGTTTGTTCGGGCTGGGACTGTTTGTAATTACGCTGAATTTTGGTTCGTCTATCCTTGCAGGCAGCCTGACACTTGCCTGTATGATACTTCCCACTATTATTGTTGCAAGCGAGGAGGCTCTTAAATCAGTTCCTAAATACATGAGGGAAGGCAGCCTTGCTCTTGGTGCTACAAAATGGGAAACCATATATAAAAATGTTCTTCCATATGCCTTACCGGGAATGCTTACCGGAGCGATCTTAGGCATTGGACGCGCAGCCGGAGAAACTGCCCCGATACTTCTTACAGCAGCAGCTTTTTTTCTTCCGGATTTGCCCACATCAGTATTTGACCAAGTAATGGCATTGCCTTACCATCTCTATATTCTGGCTACTCAGCACCCTGAAGCACAGAAAATACTTCCAATGCAGTATGGAACAGCCCTTGTGCTTTTACTTTTGGTAATCGGATTAAATATGGCCGCAATAATCCTGCGTATCAGGGTAAGGAAAAAATATAAATGGTAGATATTCAGACTGGAAATAAGATCAAGATCCGGGTGGGAAATATGAACTTCTTTTACGGGCCGGTGCAGGCTTTATTTGATATTAATATGGATATTGCAGAAAGAAAAGTTACAGCATTGATTGGACCATCCGGTTGCGGCAAGTCAACTTTTCTTAGAACGCTTAACAGGATGAATGACATAATCGATGGCACGAGACTTGAAGGGAAGGTTTTGATTGACGGGAGCGATCTTTACAGCCCTATGACTGACGTTGTCGGGTTAAGAAAGAAAGTCGGGATGATATTTCAGAAATCAAATCCTTTTCCGAAATCGATATTTGATAATATTGCTTACGGACCCCGTATTCATGGAGTTAAGGATAAGAAGGACCTTATCGAAATTGTTGAAAATTGCCTTATCAAATCCGCTCTTTGGGATGAAGTAAAAGACAGGCTGGATACCAGCGCAATGGGACTCTCCGGCGGGCAGCAGCAAAGACTCTGCATCGCCAGGGCGCTTGCCATTAATCCGGATGTGGTTTTAATGGATGAACCTGCTTCAGCACTTGACCCAAAATCAACTTTAAAGATAGAGGACCTGATTAGTGACCTTAAAAAAGATTACACAATAATTATTGTTACACATAATATGCAGCAGGCAGGGCGTGTTTCGGACTATACTGCATTTTTCTACGAAGGCCGGCTGATAGAATTTGATGAAACAGAAAAAATATTTACAAAACCGAATCAGAAGCAGACTGAAGATTATATTACAGGCAGATTCGGGTAGAAAGAGAGTATAAATGATGTTACATTACTGGCAAAGAGAAATTGAGAATCTGAAGAAACTTATACTAAGCCTTGGAGCAATAGTAGAAGAACAGATACAGCGTTCAATGCTTTCTTTGGAAAGGCGCGATACCGCTCTTGCAGAAGAGGTAATTACAAAGGATAAAGAAGTTGATTCCCTTGAGATCCTCATCGAGGAAGAATGCCTGAAGATACTTGCTTTGTATCAGCCGGTTGCAAAGGAGCTGAGGTTTGTGGTTGCAGTACTGAAAATGAATAATGACCTTGAGCGAATGGGTGATCTTGCCACAAACATTGCAAAACGTGCCAGATTCTTATCGAAAAGGGAAAGAACAGAACTTGTTGAAGAGTTTGCAGGTATTTCAGATAAGGTTCAGGCAATGGTCAAAAAGAGCCTTGATGCACTTGTGAATACGGATGTGAATCTTGCTAAAGAAGTACTTGCAGGTGATGACGAAGTAGACAGGCTGACAAAACAAATGCTGAAGCGTACAATTAACGCAATTGAAAAAGATCCCGGAAGAACAAAAGATTATTTCAGCATAAGATCGATCTCAAAGAACCTTGAGCGAATTGCTGACTCGGCAACCAATATTGCAGAAGATGTAGTTTATCTTTGCAGCGGAGAAATTATCAGGCACCAGACGGATGATTTCAGCTCTGAAGATACTGCAGAAAAAGGATCTTAAGAATTTTTTCCGGTAAAGATTCCGGGAATTTGAAGCGGGTTTTCAATTAGACCCGCTTTTTGCTTCTTGCTCTCTGATACCCTTTATTTCATAATAATTATATTTTTAAAGAATATTCCATTTTTTTTGGTTTTGTTTTGATATTTCTTAATATCATTTTAACTGTATTCTAACCAAAATTTAATAAAAAACCGCACAATTTAACATTTTTTAGGCATATTTTTTTCTTAAACTAAAAAAATAAAGAGGATTATGTTTAAAAGATTCTTTCCTAAACAAAATAAGTTTTTTGAAATACTCATTGAGCTTACCGAAACAATGCTTGAGACTGCGCACCTGCTTAATGATATGTTCGGCAAGAATGATAACTTCGCTGAATATGCCAGTAAGATCCATATTCTTGAGAATAAATGCGATGATCTGACTCACCAGGTTATCAACGACCTTAATGATTCATTTATTACACCAATTGATAGAGAAGATATATATGCACTTGTAAATTCACTTGATGATATAGTTGATACAATTGATACAATAGCCTTAAGAATGTATATGTATAAACTCAAAACGCAGTTGCATTTTGGACTTCAGCTCTCGGATATTCTGCTTATCCAGGCAGGCGTAATTCATGATGTAATTAAAAATCTTCAAAACCCAAAACAGCCTACCGATAAAATTGTCCAGGTAAAACACCTTGAAACCGAAGGAGATATTGTATTCAAAGATGCATTGCTTAACCTGTTTGAAGTTGAAAAAGATGTAGTTGAGCTGATAAAGAAAAAAGAAATACTTGAAATAATAGAACGGGCAATCGATAAATGCCATAATGCAGCAAGCGTAGTAGAAGGAATCCTGATAAAAAATATGTAATATGTTCGAGCTAGTACTGATTGTTATTATAATTGCGCTGGTCTTTGATTTCTTAAACGGATTTCATGACTCAGCAAACTCCATTGCCACAATAGTATCTACCGGTGTTCTTTCACCCCAGAAAGCTGTGATGTTTGCAGCTTTTTTTAATTTTGCTGCTGCATTCACATTTGGTGATGAAGTCGCAAAAACTGTTGGAAAAGGACTTGTAGACTTGAATGCAGTTGATATTTATGTCATTATGGCAGGATTACTCGGCGCTATTTGGTGGAATATCTTCACATGGTATTTCGGAATACCGGTTAGTTCATCCCATGCGCTGATAGGAGGGTACGGCGGTGCTGCTGTAGCAAAGCTTGGGTGGGATGTAATTATCTGGGCCGGTTACTCTAAGGTTGTTGTTTTCATTTTTCTTGCACCGATTATGGGGCTTATTCTTGGTTTCCTGAATATGCTTATTACTACCTGGATCGTGAGGAACAAAAAACCACGGCAGGTTGATAAAGTATTCAGAAGACTTCAGTTAGTATCTGCAGCTTTTTACAGTTTTGGGCACGGTTCCAATGATGCTCAGAAAACAATGGGAATCATAGTCTCAGTACTTGTTGCTGCAAATTATATGGAGTCTTTCCACGTTCCGGTGTGGGTAATTCTGTCGTGTCATGCGGCAATTGCACTTGGCACAATGTTCGGCGGTTGGAGGATCGTTAAAACAATGGGAATGAAAATAACAAAACTCAGACCAATCGGCGGTTTTTGTGCCGAGCTAGCCGGGGCGACTACATTGTTAATGACCGCCCTCGGAGGTATTCCAGTCAGTACTACACAAACTATTACCGGGTCAATAGTCGGGGTTGGAAGTGTTAACCGGTTATCCGCTGTTAAGTGGGGTGTGGCAGGAAAGATAGTATGGGCATGGGTACTTACAATCCCGCTCTCGGCTGCATGCGGAGCGCTTTTCTACTATGTTGTGAGTTTATTCTTATAAATTGAACTATCTGCTTATTTATTATATGTTATGTATTGACTAAATCCTAAATAAATCATAAATTTGTTCATCAAGCTCTCCCGGAACTTATTCCAGAGGGCTTTTTTATTATCAATTTTTCAAATTAACAGAATCTAACAGAATTAAAATGAAATTTCTAAAACTTCTTTCCAAATGCTCACCTAAATATTTATTTATTATTTGGGTGCTGCTGTATTCTCCCGTATTGTTTTCTCAGCAGGAAAGCAAATTACCGCAGACAGATTTTAACAGGCTTTATCTTGACCTGAACAAAGCAACGGATGACCATAAGATCTTTGTCGAACAGATAGCCCCTTTTATTAAAGAGGAGTCAGTGGAATTCCATATTCCTAAGATCGTTCCGGGAACATACGTAATCAATAACTTCGGCAGATTTATTTCAGATCTTAAAGCAGTTGATATTGGGGGGAATGAACTTAATGTCCAGCAGCTTGATACTAACAGGTGGAAGATCACCAATGCCATGAACTTATACAAGGTCACTTTCTGGGTTGAAGATACCTATCACTCCAATAAGAAGCCCGTTGTATTCGAACCAACAGGCTCGTGCATTGAACGCAATAAGGTATTTGTTTTAAATAACTATTGTT
>JANWKI010000142.1 GCA_025451455.1 Ignavibacteria bacterium | reverse complement strand
GCAGCGGGTTGCGGTTACCGGGCGGACGGCTCTTTAAAATATTGCAAATAAACACATCTTCCCTCTTGAAACCGGTAGCCTCTAGGATCTTATTCAGAAGCTGGCCTGCCCTGCCGACAAAAGGCTCGCCTTTCAGGTCCTCATCGGCGCCCGGAGCCTCGCCTATTACGACTATATCAGCCTTTGGATTTCCGACACCAAACACAAAATTTGTTCGGGTTTTCCATAATTCACATTTCCGGCAATCTTTGATCTTTTCCTCAAGTTCCTGTATTGTTTCAGCAAATTCCCATTCTTCCCGAATAACTTTTTCATTACCAAACAGGTCTACCTCTGTTACTGATTTATTTTCCTTCAAATCATTGCTGCTTTTTACAAGTTTAATATTTACTTCCGGATCAGCACTCTCTTTTATAACTGAACTGTAATCTATGCCGAGCTTATCTCCGTAAAAAGCCTCGAGATTCTCAACATATCTTTTCATTTCCCCGATGATTATCTCTGCTCTGTCATTATTCATTGCTTCAGACATTTGATATTAATATTATTTTTTATTTTCACAGTCTTTGCAATTGGTCTAAGATAACATTTGCTGCTTCAAACTTAGTCATTTTCTCATAAGGAGTTGCATTTCCATTTTTATCAACTATTGTGATAACATTGGTATCTATACCAAAACCGGCACCTTCGACTTTCGGGTTGTTAACCACAATCATATCAAGATTCTTTTCAGAGAGTTTCTTCTTTGCATATTCGATCTCGCCTGCGGTTTCAAGAGCAAATCCGATTAGTTTATAATCCTTTTTATTCTCGCCGAGATACTTCAATATATCGGTGGTTTTTGTAAACTCAATACTTATCTCATCACCAGCGGATTTTTTCATTTTGCCGTCAAATTTATTCTTTGGTTTATAATCAGCAACAGCCGCTGACATAATGACATAATCTTTTTGTGTTGAATTTTCCTTCACGGCAGTATACATCTCTTCGGATGTCTGAACATCAATCCTTGTAACATTTCTGGGTGTTTCAAGGAGTGTTGGCCCGGCTATTAGTGTTACTTCCGCTCCCCTCTGTGATGATGCATTAGCAAGAGAGAATCCCATTTTTCCTGAGGAGTAATTGCCAATAAAGCGGACATCGTCAATAGGTTCATAAGTGGGACCTGCAGTTATCAGTATTTTTTTTCCTTCAAGATCACGATTAAAGTTTTCAAGGAACTTTGCAGTATAATCAAAAATAGTCTCCGGTTCGGGCATTCTGCCGATTCCATGCAAACCGCTTGCAAGCTCACCTGTCTCAGGATTCATAACCCAAAAGCCAAGCTCCTTAAGTTTTGAAATATTTTTAGATGTAACCTGATTGATATACATGTCTTCATCCATTGTGGGCACTACTATAACGGG
The DNA here is from genome assembly GCA_025451455.1 of Ignavibacteria bacterium. Lineage (GTDB taxonomy): Bacteria > Bacteroidota > Ignavibacteria > Tepidaquicellales > OLB5 > OLB5. The sequence goes on along the minus strand of JANWKI010000142.1, from coordinate 4,003 downwards.
GCACCTGGAAGAAAGAACGGTCACTGTAAGAAAATTATCCGCAATTCCATTTACAAGCTTTGCAATAGTATTTGCTGTAGCAGGGGCTATTATGAAAACATCAGCCCACATGCCTGTATATACGTGCCATGTTTTGGTTTCAATTTGGGTTGATTTTTCGGGGTCAACATCAGGAAACATGTTGATAAGAACTTCATTACCTGAAAGAGCGGAAAGTGTGACAGGTGATACAAAATTTAAGGCAGAAGGAGTCATAATAACTCTCACTTCTGCCTCTTGTTTCTTAAATAATCTGACTAATTCACATGTTTTATAAGCAGCAATGCCACCGGAAACACCAATTAATATTTTCTTTCCCTTTAAAGATACTGACATTTTTGGAAGCTGCTTTCAAAATAACAAGTTTAGTCTAAAGAATCTACGTCCCGTGCCCTGAATTCAAGTCCGTCTGCAAGAAGTTCATCCAGTCCTCTTTCGGTTGTCTTTGCTCTTTTCTCAAATTCAACGCTGATATTCATTTTATCTTTGCTGACAACAGAATCATCGTTATCATCCTCAGGCAGCATTAAAGGCTCGATCCTTTGGTTGTATTCCAATTTCTGCTCATCATTAAGCTGTCTTGCTCTCTTAGCGGCAACAACTACTGCTTCGTAAATATTACCTGCTTTGGATTCGACTTCTTCAATTTCAAGTGGTGTTATTGACATTTATTTTGCTCCGTTAAATATATTTTTATTTTTTCTATTTACTATTACTAAGAATTATCCGCTTTACTTCATTTACTGCTTCATCTACTCCCTTGCTGTTATCAACAATATTATCAAATTTAGTTTTCTCTTCAGCTTCCAACATGATCCTTGAGGTTCTCTTGTTTATCTCCTCCTCAGATTCTGTCCTTCTGGCTTTAAGCCTCCTGATAAGTTCATCAACCGGTACATCAATGTATATCAATACAGCATCGGGATAGAACTTTTTTATGGAAAGGGCTCCCTTAACATCAACATCAAATATCAAATGATCGCCGCTTTTTAAAAAAGGCTCAATTTCACTTTTCAAAGTGCCGTAAAGGTTTCCATGAACTTCCTCTGTTTCAATAAATTCATTATTTGCTTTTCTGCGGTTAAACTCTTCGACTGTTAAAAAAAAATAATCCTTTCCGTCAGTCTCATTTTCTCTCTTTTTCCTGGTTGTCGCAGAAACAGAGAATGATAGATTCGGCAGAACCCTGAAAAGTCCTTTGATAATTGTTGTCTTGCCTGCGCCGCTTGGCGCACTAATTACAAAGAGCATCTGATTTAATCCTAAATATCGTCATTTTTTTGATTTATTAATAGTCATTAACTCAAATCAGAATAAGTAATCAAAAATCATAAGGTATTGGAATTATTGTTATTTAGATAGGTTACAGAAAATGAGAACATTATCAATCCACAGACTCATCATTCAATATTTTGAAGCTGCTCCTTGACCTTTTCCAGCTCTTCCTTCATTTCTACCACATATTGTGATATGCCGGAACTGTTTGATTTAGATGCTATCGTATTGATCTCGCGATTGAGCTCCTGCACAAGAAAATTCAATCTCCTGCCGGAGAGTTCTTTTTCCTTCATATTATTCCTGAAGTAATTAATATGAGATTTTGCCCTTATTACTTCTTCGGTAATATCAAGCCTGTCACTTATCATTATCAACTCATACTCCAAACGGTTATTATCAGCTTCTATCCCTGCTTCTTTTATCAGATTTTTCACTTTATCCATCATTTTGGCTTTTGTTTCCTTCATATTCAACTGAGATTGCTTTGTAACAATTTCCAGTCTTTTTTCGATTGCGTTAACCCTGGCAGTAATATCTTTTTCAAGAGTTTTACCCTCCATATTTTTCATATTATAAAGATCTGTCACAGCAGCCTGGATAGTTTTCTTTATATCGATCCAGAAATCAGCCAGATCATCGGTATCTTCGGGCTTGAATATCTCGGAAAATTTAAGGATATGCTCAAGCTTTATCTCTTCTTTTATTCCGGTTGCTTTTTTAATACTTGCCAGGAGCTTGTAATAATCTTTAACTATCTTCGGCTGGACTGAAATAGTTACACTCGAATTGATATTTTTATCTATTGATAGCTGAACGGATATTTTTCCGCGTGAGATCTTCTGGCTTATGAGCTCTTTTATCTCTGATTCCTTATCTGAAAATACCATCGGCAGCCTTGAAGATACTTCAAGAAATTTGCTGTTAACACTCCTTAGCTCGACACTGAATTTCATTTTCTTTACGGTTCTGGAAGCTTTTCCAAAACCAGTCATACTTATTATCATTTATATATTATTTAATGTAGATCGATTAACTTCAAAATGTTTTTAAACCTTCGGGTTGAACAGGCTTTCGGGTTTCTGCATATATAGCTTTCCAAGCTCTGTTTTAAGATGCTGAAATGCTTCTTCAACCGAGTCTGCTACATAAAATAGCTTCATATCATCTTTATCAATAAGCCTCTTTTTCACCAGCTCTTCGAAGTTGAATACCTTAGCCCAGAATTTCCTGTCATAAACAACTATCGGCATTTTCTTGCGTATCTTTTTTGTCTGAACGAGGGTTAAGAGTTCAAAAAATTCATCCATTGTACCGAAGCCGCCGGGCATTATTACAAGAGCTTTGGCAAGATATGCGAACCAGAACTTCCTCATGAAGAAGTAATGGAACTCAAAATTGAGTGCAGGAGTAATGTATGGATTCGGGTCCTGCTCAAAAGGCAGGCTTATGTTGAGACCGATAGACTTGCCGCCTGCTTTAAGCGCTCCCCTGTTGGAAGCCTCCATTATTCCGGGTCCGCCCCCTGAGCACACAACAAATCTTCTTCCCGGTTCCTGTTTCATTGACCATTCAGTAATAAGGCGGGAAAGCTCAACTGTATCTTCGTAATACCGTGACATTTCAAGGTCTATTTCCGCATCGCTCACCCTTGCAGGAGAAGGTTTTTTAAACTTCTTCAGATCCTTTATCCTTTTGTTTGCCTCTCTTTTGGATACAAGCCTTGCCGAACCATAGAAAACAATGGTATCTTTTACCTTCTCTTTCCTGAACCTGTTTTGAGGCTCAAGGTACTCAGCAAGGATTCTAAGTGACCTGGCAGGCGGGCTGTTGAGAAATTTCTCGTCGTTATATGCTTTAGGAGCTTTCTTTAATGCCATTTGTATTTATTTGTGGCATAGGCATTCTTGCCTGTGCACTTTAACAGACAGGAATGTCTGTGCTACCGTTTTGTGTCTAATTATTCAATAATCTTCCGCCATCGATCGGTATTACATGTCCGGTCAAATACTCACATTCGATAATGAATTTTACTGCGGATATTATATCCTTTGATGAACCATACTTTTTGAGCGGTATTCTTTCAACATTAATGATTCCCGGTGTACCTGCTTTTTCGCCCTCAATAACAATTGTACCGGGAGATATTGCATTAACTCTCACTTTTGGAGCAAGCTCTTTTGCAAGTAAGTATGTTAATTTGATTAGCGCGGTCTTTGAAATACTGTATGGAATAAACGAATTCCAGTTCTGCATGCCGCCAAGTGATGCCATATTTATTATAAGCGGTGCCTTTGACTTCTTTAAGTATTTAAACGAATACTGCGATACAAAAAGCGCTGCTCTTAAATTAAGATTAATTGTATCTTCAAATAACTTTGGGGTGATCTTGCTGAAATCAACCCTTGTTATCATTCCGGAATTGTTTACCAGCAGGTCAACCTTTTTGAAATCACCGCCTATTTTTGTGATAGTTCTTTTTACCTGCGGCAGGTTCCTGAGATCACATTTATAAAATTTATACTTAACTTTCTTTGACTTAAGATAAGCAGAAGTTTTTTTTAACTCCTCATCTTTGCTGGAGTTGTCTATTCAGGCAAGGTTGTAACCTTCCGTTGCAAGGAAATATGAGATCTGCCTTCCAAGCCTTCTCACACCCCCCGTTACAACGGCAACCTTATTCATTAAT
>JANWKI010000141.1 GCA_025451455.1 Ignavibacteria bacterium | reverse complement strand
TTCAAGCCCTTCTTCACTTCCGCGGAATTTGCCTAAGGTGAATTTAACAAAAGTATTTTCTTGGAGGCTTTTTTTCAGAACCTCAATGAAATCAGGTTTTACCAGGTTATCTTTATCCAAAATTATTCTGTTTATTAGTTAAAACAAATATGTATTTCTCAAATCTTTATGAATATTACATTTTACTGACATCGGTAATATAGCAATAAATTTCTTCAGTTCTGTTCAAAACTCGAACTGGTTAATTAAGCCATCCGGATCGTCGGTAAAACGCCAGTATTTTTTATTATCGATAATGAGGACTTCTCTTTTTGTACCATCGGGATCTTCTGAGGTAACCTTGCTGAGAGGAAAAAGCAATTTCTCCGGGGGATCAATTTTCAGCTTTGCAAGCCAGCCCCCTGTTATCATAGAATCACCGGCACAGGAACCTTCAGATGCAACGAGTTTGCCGCCTTTTATAGTGGTCATTTCTTTAACAGTAAGCCTGAGTGTATCACTATTGATTTTCCATTTTCCGGAATATGAAACAATTTTTTTTGCGCAATCCATTTGTGAAAAAAAGAACTTGAAACTGCCGTTATCATAAAACAGGAAACTGTTTGACCAGCCTGAGCCAAGTACATCTGAGTCCTGCCAAACTCCCTTTATGCCTGTTGAGGTTTGTGAGCAAATAATAGCCGGGAGTAATATTAATAATAGATATCTTTTCATTTATTTTAATCAGATAATTCAAAAGAAACTAACACTTTTTAATACCTGTAACCATACAGTAAGAAAAACTTCCGCGGAACATTCCGAGAACCAATCCAAGCAGGCATGATTTTAAATGCCCTATCCTCACAGCATTAAGTTTTTCACCCTGCAATAATTTTTTGACCAAAAAATACACAACTGTAAACGGTGACTGCATTGCGGTCGGTGCAACACGGAAAGACATATCTTTCAATTCGATATTTTCGCCTCTGTGACCCTTAATTGCCTCTATCAGTAATCCAGTGTGCGGAAAAGAAGGCAGCGCCCAACCTTTGATAATTGTATTATAACAGTATCGCAGTAAACCTCTGAATGTCTCAGGGTTTCTTTTCACAAAACCGTCAACAATTACAAACCTTTTCCCGGGCTTTAAAACACGCATCATTTCCTTTATAAAATCGTTTTTATCAAGCCCGGGGCAATGGCAACTGCTTTCTAAAGCATACACTGAATCGGCGGAATTATCTTCAAAAGGCAATTGTGTGTAATCGCCTTCTATAAGCTCAATTTTATTATCCAATCCGGCTTTACGGTTCAGCTCATTTGCCTTATCGATCTGCCATTTTACAATTGATATTCCTTTTATTGTCTTATCGGGATATCTTTTTGCAAACGAACGGCACGGAGCAGCAAGCCCGCACCCCAGGTCGTAAACAAGTTTGTCTTCACCTGTCAGTCCAAGATTATCAATTACCACTTGATTCATCTTATCAAGCATTTTCTCGCGGCCAAAAGGATTCATCGGGAAGCGGTAATAGCCGAAATGCATATTGTATTCCCTGCTCCACTGGCCGTAATCAAGCCCGGTATCCTCATAATAGGTGACAACTTCCTGTGTATGCATATCAGGAATACTCCTCAACAAAACTTTTTTATCATCCGGTTGCTTTTCCATCATCATTGAGATTGCTTCGTCGCTTACGCTCCTCGCAATACGATTAATTCACTTTTACTTTATCAGCAATTTCTTTTGCCCGTTTACGAAGCTCATCGGCAGGTGTTCCGAGCTTGTCATATGCCAGGGCGACTCCCATTCTGCGGTACATTCTTGTGAAGGGTTTACCGAATATCTTCAGGTCGCTTTTGGGAAACTTGACAGCATCTTCGATGCCGGTATATTTGGGCTGTTCGTGACTCTCATCTCCGGCGAGTATAACTGTACTTGCGCCGGCACGCTCAAGGGTTATTTCCGGTATTTCGAGCCCCAGCACTGCCCTTAAATGCAGTTCAAACTCATTTAGGTTCTGTGTGCCTGCAAGCGTTACCATTCCGGTATCATGCGGACGGGGTGAAAGTTCAGAGAAATAAACACCCTCAGCAGCCAGAAAGAATTCAACTCCCCAGATGCCTGATCCGGTAAGCGCCTTTGTAACTTTATCAGCCATTTGTTTGGCCTGGTTCAGTAGATCCGTTTTCATTTCGCACGGCTGCCAGCTTTCCTGGTAGTCACCGCGCTCCTGCCTGTGGCCGATAGGGGAACAGAACAGTGTAACGCCGCTTTTTTGAGTGACCGTAAGAAGAGTTATTTCAAGTTCGAACTTAATGAACTCTTCAATTATGACCTCACTGAAATCGCCCCGCCCTTTTGCAGAGGCATATTCCCACGCAGCATCAATATCAGCCGGAGTTTTTACTACAGATTGACCCTTACCCGATGATGACATAAGAGGCTTGACTACGCATGGGAAGCCGATATCATTTACTGCTGCTTTGAATTCATCAAGTGATGAAGCATACTTGTAATTCGCAGTTTTCAGTCCTAATTCTTTTGTTGCAAGATCGCGGATAGCTTTACGGTTCATAGTAAAATTTGCAGCCTTTGCACTGGGTACAACCTGAATGCCCTGTTTTTCGTAATCATAGAATCGCTCTGTCCTGATCGCTTCTATTTCGGGAACAATGATATCTGGCTTATGCTTTGCAACAACAATATCCAGCTCATTGCCTGAGAGCATGTTTACAACTTCGCGTTCATCAGCAACCTGCTGTGCGGGAGCATTGTTGTATGAATCAACGGCAATAACATACTGCCCGAGCCGCTTGGCAGCAATTACGAATTCTTTCCCCAGCTCACCAGAGCCGAGCAGCAGGATCTTTTTAGTCATTTGTTAACGGCTAAAGCCGCGTGTAAATTTTCATCATATCCACGACCTAAAAGCCGTGACAATTAAGTTATTAAATGGAAAATTAATTGTGTCAGGTAAATACCTGACACCACAACCTTATTTTTTATACTTCGAAATAAGTTTTCTTACCTGTTCATTATCGGCATAAACGCGCCATTTGGTGATTTTGCCTTCTTTCACAAGGGCAGTCCATGATGCGGGGATCTCAAACTTATTTTCTTCAAGGATCTTCCCGTCCGTAGCAAGAGTCCCCTTTGCCTTGCCGAATAATGCGACTGTCCCGTTCCTGCTTATCATATCTTTGATTTCAACTGCGTAATCTGGGAAGAATGTAAGGAGTACATCCCATGCATTCTGAATTTCATATTTACCTGTAGTATTTATACCCATGGAGTCAATAAATGATGCATTATCATCTGTCAAGTCCAGCAGACCTTTAATATCATGGCTGTTTATGCGGTTGATATATTCTTTTACCGTATTTATTGAGTCCTCAGTCCTGTTTTTTTCATAGAGATTTATCTTTCGTGATTCGCTTAATATGCCAAGGTATGTTGGCTTGATCTCTTTTTCGGTGACTCTGAATCCGGATTTCCTGACATGAAAAGCCATGGCATCCGGGTTGTTTGAAATCACATGTTTCAGTTCTGTACCCACAAAGTGCAAAGCGACGCCGTCTTCAACACCGAAGCCATTATCAAGCTCGCCTGCAGATATCATTTTACGGTATGCTTTCCTTAGCTCGCCCCTTTTTTCGTAGTGCGGGCAATAGCTGCCTTCAAGCATTCCCAGGCAGGCGATTCTCAGCCATTGGTCTTTTTTCGGGTTTTTAAACCCGTCTTCAAACCAGCAGATAGCGCCGGCGCTCATACCGCTTAAAATTATACCCTGCTTCCATGCTTTTTTGATGATACGGTCCATCCCGCATTTGCGCCATACCAGCATTAGAAATCTCGGACTCCCCCCGCCAACAAAGATCATATCCTGGCTGAGTACAAATTTTTCGAGTTTTTTAAAAGGTATGGTTTTTTTTGAGAGCTCAAGGTGAGTTGGTATGCAGTTAAATTTCTTGTAAGCACGGTAGAACTTTTCTATGTAATCTTCATGGTCTCCGCCGGCAGTGGGCAAAAATAACACCTTTGGCTTGGCTTTGCAGGTCTGAAGGAGGATATATTCATCAAGCAGGCTGTTATCATGTTCATCTGAAAATCCCCCGCCGCCGAGTGCTATAATCTGTCCCTTTTGTTCCTTTGTTACATGCCGGTCTTTTACGGATGATATCTTTTTAGCTATTTTAGAGATTGTTTTGAGCATTATGAGTATGAATCCCGATTTTTTAATTTAACAACGAAAATCGTGATAATTTAGAAATATTAAAAGATAATTATATTAGACGCAATTGTATGGTGAATATCATATCATAAATTATGATTTTTAAGAAAAATGGAACAGCATAATAATAAATTTCCGCTCGGATGGGTTTTGTATGACGGAAAGTGCGGCTTCTGCTCATGGTGGATACCGTTCTGGAAAAGGACAATTAATAAAACCGGTTATGATATTGCTCAATTGCAATCTGACTGGGTCCGGGAAAAGATGAACTTGCCTGAAGAGCTGCTGAACAGGGATATTGTTCTGATGTTCAGTAATGGAAACAAATTAATTGGAGCTGATGCTTATATCTTCGGTATGAAAAAAGTATGGTGGTCATCGCCCTTTGGGTACCTGCTTGGTCTTCCCGGCTTCAGGCAGTTAACATGGTTATTTTACAAAATATTCAACCGAAACAGATTCATGGTTTCAAGAGTCTGCAGGCTAAAGCATGTCATTTCATGATCTAAGGCAGTTCTTATTTGAAATACTTAAATGAACAAAGACATCTATCCAAAAGCATACTTATACCGCAGGATCGTTCAGGCAAAGCTGTTCATTGATAAGAATTTTGCAGGAAACATTGAGCTTAATAATATTGCAGATGAGGCTTACTTTTCTAAATACCATTTCATACGTCAGTTCAAAAAAGTTTACGGCAAAACCCCGCATCAATACCTTACAACTGTAAGGATCGAAAAAGCCATGCAGCTACTGAGAGCCGATATGCCTGTATCCGATGTTTGTTTTATGGTCGGATTTGAAAGCTTAAGTTCCTTCAGCGGCCTGTTTAAGCGAACTACGGGCCTTTCTCCATCAATTTACCTTGTACAGCAGCGCAAGATCAAGGCGCAAATCTTAAACAGCCCGCTTAAGTTTGTCCCCGGCTGTTTTGCTGAAAAAAAGGGCTGGATGAAAAAAAAAGCAATTTCAAATAAACAATAGAGCAATTTTCAAGAAACGAATTTCTGAATATATCACCATTTTGCATCATCATTCAATAATTAAAACTAAAAAAGATGATCTCAAAAATGTCACACGTAAGTATTTATGTCCTCAACCAGGAAAGTGCATACAGGTTTTATGTCGATATACTCGGATTTAAAGTCGTGACCGATGCTCCTATGGGTGAAGGTATGCGCTGGCTTACTGTATCACCCCCGGAACAGCCTGATCTGGAAATAACGCTAATGGCAATAGCAGAAGGTATGATGTTCACAAAGGAGACCGCTGAACAAATGCGTAACCTCGTCAAAAAAGGAACATTCGGCTTTGGAGTATTTGAATGCAGGGATATTTATGCTACTTTTGAAGAGCTGAAATCCAAAGGTGTGGAGTTTTCCAAAGAGCCGACAAAGGAATTTTATGGAATAGAGGCTTTGTTCAAAGATGATTCGGGCAACTGGTTTTCATTGGGTCAGAAGGAAAAAACTGAATGATTAGATGATTGATTTTTCATATCTCTAATCCTTAGTGCAAAACCCCTTTTTATCTGATTTTGATGTAATTTGATGATTATCGTCATATTTGCAGAACAATGGATTTGGTATATTTGTAGTGTATCTGCTGATGTTAAGACCCATTTTGACATCCCACATATACAGTAATCAATGAAAAGATAACCTTTTATTACTTATAGAAAGAAATTAAATGAATGACATTGGCTACAAATTACTGCACAATCCCCGCAGAAATAAGGGGACTGCCTTTACTGAAGAAGAACGTACAAAGTACAGTTTAAACGGCCTTCTTCCCGAGGCTGTTGAAACACTCGATACACAGCTTATGCGTGTAAATGAACAGGTTAACCATTTTGAACAGCCGATAAACAAATATGTTTATCTTCTTCAGCTGCTCGATAACAACGAAACATTGTTCTTTAAGACAATTATGGCAGACCCGGTCAGATTCATGCCGATTGTTTACACTCCCACAGTTGGAGATGCATGTATGCAGTTCGGCCACATCTTAAGGCGGCCGAGAGGAATGTATATTCCGATAACTCATAAAGACAAGATAAAAGATATTTTGAAAAACTGGCCTCAAAAGGATGTACGGGTTACAGTAGTTACTGATGGTGAACGTATTTTAGGACTTGGTGATCTTGGTGTATCCGGTATGGGTATTCCAATAGGCAAGCTTTGCCTTTATACTGCCTGCGCAGGAGTACCGCCTGAATACACGATGCCGATAGTGCTTGATGCCGGGACCAATAATGAGAACCTGCTTGCCGACCCGCTTTATTCCGGATTGAAAATTCGCCGTGTCCGCGGAAAGGAATATGATGATTTCATTGATGCATTTGTAACTGCTGTAACAGAAGTTTTCCCGAAGATATGTATACAATGGGAAGACTTTGCAGGTCCTAATGCAATAAAGATCCTGGAAAAGTATCGTGACAGGGTATGCACATTTAACGATGATATCCAGGGTACAGCAAGCGTAATAAGCGCAGGGTTATTAACAGCATGCAGATTTTCAGGCACACCAATTACAGAGCATCGTTTTCTTTTCTTAGGTGCAGGTGCAGCAGCTGTTGGTATTGCAGATCTTTTGGCTAAAGTACTTGTTGAGCAGGGCCTCACAGAAGATGAAGCGCGCAAACGAACATGGCTTGTTGACAGAAGAGGTCTCGTAGTTAAATCGCGAACAGATCTTGCTGAATACAAAATTCCTTTTGCAAGAGATGAGGTATTCATCGGTAATTTCGCGGAAGCAATAAAAAAGTTAAAACCAACAGCGATAATCGGGGTAAGTACTATTCATGGTGCATTCGATCAAAAGGTGATCGAGGCAATGGCGGAAATTAATGATAAACCGATAATATTCCCGTGCTCAAACCCGACATCACACTCCGAGTGTACGGCAGAAGAGGCCTATAAGTGGAGTGACGGCAGGGCAATATTTGCAAGCGGAAGCCCGTTTGAACAGGTGACCTTTAAAGGCAAGACATATTACCCTTCCCAGGGTAATAATATATATATTTTCCCGGCTGTCGGGCTGGCAGTATTTGCAACTGAAGCAAAAAGAGTTACTGACGGCATGTTCATAGCTGCCCTGTATTCGCTTGCCGACCAGACATCTGAAGATGACATGAAAAAAGGATTGATTTTTCAACCGATAAAAAATATTTTACAGGTGGCTACAAAAATTGCAATTGATGTGGCAAGATACATTTTTGATCTGGGGCTCGCAAGAGTTGAGAGGCCGGCTGATATGGAGTCTTTCATAAAAGACAAAATGTACAAGCCAGAATACTGACGAAATTAAATCAAAGACTGCAGGAATTTACATGGTTCCTGCAGTCTTTCTAAAGAAATTATATGACCTCAAAGGAAATAATTCTGGAACAGATGGCCTCGTGCCGTGACAAAAAGAACTGGTTTGTTCCTTTGAAAGATGCCCTTGCCGGGCTTACTGCCGAACAGGCAAAACAATCAATTGGCAGCGATAATCACTCAGTATGGCAAATAGTTAATCATCTGATATTCTGGAATGAGCGCTGGCTGATAAGGTTCAAAGGTGATGTTCCACCGAAGATGGAAGGTGATAACAGCGGGACTTTTTCCGGTGACCCGGGGGGAGAAACCGAGTGGCAAATTTCAATACAAAAGCTAAACAATGTCCTGGCAGAGTTTGAAAACCGCCTGAAGGATACGGATGAATCAGTGCTTAAACAGGAAGCATTCAAAGGCTATGAAGCTACATGGTATGAAATGTTCACTCAAATGACAATCCATAATGCATATCATATCGGGCAGATCGTAACCCTCCGTAAACAGCAGGGCTCGTGGAACCCTGATCAGGGTGTTCAATAAATTTATTCCTCATATATTTACTAAAAGAGTATATCTTTTCAAATAAGCAATCTATCCAAATCATTTCATAACCTTACGTTAACAATCTGTATTGAAAATCATTCTCTTCTTTTGTAATTTGCCTGTGTCATTTTTAAATATACAGCCAATTCTTCAATCAATAAATCAATCATGAAAAGCATCTACAACAATTCCAATTCGGAGCCTGAGAAAAATGGGTAAAAAAGACAAGAGAATTGACGCATATATTGCAAAATCCGCTGACTTTGCAAAACCTGTAATGAAGCATTTAAGGGAGATCCTTCATAAAACATGCCCTGATATCCAAGAGACAATAAAATGGGGCATGCCAAGCTTTGACTATAAGGGACCTTTTGTAAGCTTTGCAGCATTCAAGCAGCATGCTATTTTCGGTTTCTGGAAAGCATCATTGATGAAAGACAGTAGAGTACTGCTGAGCAGCGAAAACAAAGGCTCAATGGGAAATCTGGGCAGGATAACTTCAATGAAAGATCTCCCAAAGGATAAGATACTTATCTCATGGATTAAAGAAGCAAAGAAACTCAACGATGACGGGATCAAATTCCAGAGAGCACTTAAACCTAAGCATGAAAGAAAAGAATATGTAATGCCTGCTTCTTTCAAAAAAGCACTGAGCAAAAGTAAAAAAGCTGAAAAAACATATGAAGCATTCAGTCCTTCGCATAAAAGGGAATATTTAGAATGGATATGCGAAGCCAAGACCGAAGAAACCCGTGATAAAAGAATTGCAACTGCACTGGAATGGCTGACCGAAGGCAAGCCAAGAAACTGGAAATACATGAAGAAATAATATGAAAACTCTAGGGCTTGTTGGCGGAACCACATGGCTTTCGACAATTGACTATTACAGGTATATAAACCGGGGCATCAATGAAAGACTCGGCGGAGTAAATTCTGCAGAGTGCATGATATATTCACTTAATTTTGCCGATGTTCATACCAATAATGAAAAACGTGACTGGGATGGTAACTTTAAGCTGGTACTGAATGCCTGCGAAAAACTTATCTCAGGCGGAGCGGAAGCAATTGTACTTTGCGCAAACACTATGCATCTGCTGGCAGACAGAATTTCTGAAAGAATTAATGTCCCGATCATTCACATTGCTGAAGCGACTGCAGATGAAATAAGGAAGAAAGATATCAATATAATTGCCTTACTTGGCACAAAATTTACAATGGAAGAAGATTTTTTCAAACTGAAGCTTGCTGAAAAAGGCATTGAGACGATAATCCCTGATGAAGCTGACCGCAATTTTATTCATGAATCAATTTTCAATGAACTTGCAAAGGATATCATTAATCCGGATACAAAGAAGAGATATCTTTCTATAATTGATAAACTGGTATCGAAGGGTGCTGAAGGAGTGATACTCGGTTGCACTGAGATCCCGCTCTTAATAAAACAGGATGACGTTTCTATCCCCGCATTTGATACAACATTAATACATTCAAAAGCCGCCGTTGAATTTGCTTTGAGCTGAAAATACTATCTTTTCATCTTATAATCTTTACATCTTCGAATCTTCTTATCTTCTCCTGTTTCTAACCACTACAAGAACTAATAAAGATAACAGCAGGAAGCCGCCTGCGATCAATGCTGGCCAGTTTATCTGTTCCATTTTTCAAAATATTTAATTACTGCAAAGCGGATATCGTTCCGAAGGTCGCTTTTAACGTTTGGATCAGGCATTGTGAGTTTTACAATTCCAGGATTATCTTTTGTCAGGAATGCAAAGTTCTGCTCCATTCCCGTAAGCAGGAAATCAGAAACAGCAGCATTATATATCCTGTTATCATCAATTAACTCACCTTTTGCTTTCCATCCGGCGGCAGTTGATTCTATTCCGTAAAACTGTAAAAATCCGCCGTTTCCTTTGTTTTTCATACCAGTTTCAATTATCTGCCTGAGCAGGCTGCCTTTCATCTCTGCCTGGTAGATCTTGCCGCCAAAAGGCAGAACACGGATAATATCATATTGTGTTATTTCCCCTTTGAGTTCGTCATCAATCCTGATAGCTCCGCTGTTGAAAAGTGCCAGGTCTGCACCGGGGGAGACATCATACATTGCATTTGCTATAAGGTATCCAAGTGCGCAGGGACCGGACCGGACGGTTTCTTCTCTGCCGTCGAGTACATCACTCTTCAGGTCATAAACCATGACAAGAGGATCGAATCCCTTATCCATAAAACCTTTAAATGCTCGTGCTGTCCACTCATCCACCAGGTTCTTCACAACCGGGTCTTCGGCAACTGAGCCATCTATTTTAACAAGGTCTGACTTAATATCAAGCAGCTTATTTTGTTCATCAAATTTAAGTGTGTGTACGTATATAGTTCTTGCATTTGCATCGGCTTTGGCAATGATAGTTTCACCGGCTTTATGGTACATATTAACATGCTCATGCCCTCCCATAATAAGTTTTAACCGGGGGAGCTCAGCGGCAAGTTTTTTATCTTCATCAATGCTTAAATGAGTAATTCCGATAAGGTAATCAATGCTGTCTTTGATCTCACCATAAACCCTTTTGCCGGCATCAATATAGTTTTCGTAGGAAACATACGGCTGTTTATTCGCGTCGATACAGAGTCCGATCAAACCAATTCTAATCGGATTATTTTTCAGATAACCCGGCGGTCTCAATATCAGATGAGAAGGAAGCGAATGATCAATTCTCCCGAATCTCTGCGTCAAACCGTTTTGGTTATGAGAAACATTAGAGCTTATCCACTCAAATTTCGACTGATCCATTCTATCCACCAGCACTTCATATTTATAGTCAAACTCATGGTTGCCAAATGTTACGTAATCAAGCCCGATGGCATTCAGCACATCGACCATTTGCCGGCCGTTAATGCGTTTGCCTTCGAACTCACTGGTTCCAAGCGCTGAAGGTGAGATAAAATCACCTGAGAGTATTACATAAGTATTAGGGTTTTTAGCTTTGAGCTGATCTATTACAGTTTTGACACGTGCCAGTCCCCCGAACTTGCCGCCTTCGAGCGGTGCAATTTCGTAAACATCATTTAACTGGACGAAAACAACTTCAGTTGTTTGAGAAAAAACACTGCATGAAAATAGTACAAAGATGAAAATTGATCTCAGAACTCTATGCATTATCCTCATCCGGGTTTTCTGCGGTTTCTCCGGCATCATCAGAATCTCCCTCTGCGGAAGAATCGATCTCACTGCTTACCTCCACATCCTTCAAAAGTTCCAGTGCGAATTCCTTGTTTTCCGGCATAACCTGGAATTCAACAGGGAAGGCATCTATAGAATAAACATTCTGAAGATTATCCCCTTTTGCATAGTATTCTATTTCAGCTTCATCCAGCATAGATTTTATCAACGCAATTATCGCATTGTTTCCGGTTGTATAAACAGTAACAAGGTTTTCTGAATCTTCATTATTCATTGTGATCTCCGCTAATCGAATTATTGAAGCTTAAAGTTCTTGATCCTGAAGGATAATATCAATGTAGATATTCCGCTTAAAATTGCAAAAACACCGAATATCATCAGAAGGACTCCGGCACCTGTAATAAGGTTTCCTGCCACAACTATTCCAAAGATTATAGATATAACTCCGTTAAATATCATCATCCATTCATTGGTTATTATTTTCCTGAGCTTAATTGCCCCAACAATCTGGATCAATCCGGAGATTATCGCCCACGCGGCAATGAATATCATTATTCCTCCAACAGCAACAACCGGATTTAACAATACTACAGCACCTGTTAAAATGAAAATGATCGCTTCTATAATACGAAGCCATCTGTTTTCAGCTTCGCCAAGGAATGCCAGTGTCAGGATAAAAAAACCGCTCAGGACAGCGAAAAAGCCGAAGAAAACTATTAGTGAAAACATTAGAATATACGGAGAAAAAAGAGCAAGCAGTCCGAACACGATCGCAAGCGTGCCTCTTACTGCGATTAACCACCAGTTTTTTTGTAATTTCTCTAACATGTCAGTGTTATTTATGTTTGAAGCAATATAGTTAATTCAACGGTTCAAATCCGGGAAACATTTCTTTGCACTCGTCGATCTCATTTAAAGGTTTGTATTCACATACTGCCTCGAATTTTTTCCACATTTCAAGTACAACGGGATGCCCGTGCGCTTCTGCAATTGCCTCAGCGGACACCCATTCGAATACCTCGACTATTGTGCCGTTTTTTGACTTCATAATATATGCCGGCCTGGATGTTGCAAGCCCGATACCCTGCAGTGTCGGTACGTGATCCAATACAATTTTTTTTAGTACTTCTTCCTTACCGGCTTTTGGCTTGAAAGTCACAATTACAAATTGTCCCATTTAAATGTAAAATTGATGTTTACTTAAATAGAATAGAGCTATCACCGTAACTTAAGAAACGAAAATCATAATTTAAAGCATATTCATAGACCGATTTCCAGTCACCCCCGATAAACGCCGCAATCAGCAGTAATAATGTGCTTCCGGGCTGGTGAAAGTTGGTAATGAGTCCGCTGAATATTTTGAATTCATACCCGGGAACTATCATGATGCTGGTTCTTCCCGTTATTAGATTTTCCCCTGTCTTATTAAGTTCATCAATGACGGCTGTCAAAGAATCCTTCATTGTGATATCTGAAGGGTGTTCATAAGGCTCCCATTGGCTTATGTAAACTTCTCCGCCTGTGCTATTTCTGCCCCGGATAAGCTGCACGCCGTACCAATAGATAGATTCAACTGTGCGGAGTGTAGTTGTCCCTGCAGAAATAATGCAGTCATTTCGGTTTGAAAGAATTTCCTCAACTACTTTTTTATTGAGAAAAAATCTCTCTGAGTGCATTTCATGGTCAATTATCTTTTCAGATTTTACCGGTTTGAATGTACCGGCACCCACATGCAAAGTTAAATTCTGCATGACAATGTTTTTTTCTATAAGTGAGGCGATCACTTCATTTGTAAAATGAAGTCCCGCAGTTGGCGCCGCAACGGATCCTTCACAGCTGGCATATATTGTCTGGTAAGTTCTTTTATCTTCCTCAACGGGCTCTCTTTTCAAATATGGCGGAAGCGGGATCAGTCCGGCTGATTCTAAAACTTCCGCAAATGATAAATCGGGCGGGCTCCATGAAAAATTAATTGTGAATGAATCCGTCAGCTGTTCGATAAGCTCAGCTTTTAAAATATACTCCGTACCGCCTGAGGAAAAATTTGACTGAAGTACTTCTTCCTTCCATTTCCACGCTTTCAGATTTCCTACCATAGAGTTCCATTTAACAGGTGAGTTTTGTACAAAAGTGGTTTGCGGACTTGCAGGCTCAAGGCAGAATATTTCGATTGCTTTGCCTTTTAATGTATGAAATATCAATCTTGCATTTACAACTTTTGTATCGTTGAAGATAAGCAAAGAACCCTCAGGAATGTGCCTTGAAATATTCCTGAAAACATCACCGGAGATACTTCCTTTATCAAAAATAAGGAGCTTTGATTCATCCCGGTTCTTTAACGGGAATTGCGCAATTCTGTCAGCGGGAAGTTCGTAGGTATAATCTATTATCTGTATATTTTTAGGGTTAACCGGCAAGCCTTAATTAATCTATAGTTGCAATGCATTTAAGCTCAATAGCTATCGGGGTTGGAAGAGATAATATTTCAAGTGTTGTCCGGCTGGGCGGAGTTTTGACATCTTTGAAATACTCAGCCCATAACCTGTTATATACCGGGAAGTCATCTTTCATATTAGTAAGGTACACTGTAACATCTATCAGCTTATCCCAGCCTGATCCTGCTTCTTCGAGGATCCATTTCACATTCTGAAAAACTGAGCGGCACTGGGTTTCGATATCATACGATTTTATATTACCTTTTTCATCCAGTTCAACTCCGGGTATTTTTGTTGTTCCCCTCTCCCTGGGACCGACACCTGATAAATACAGCGTATTTCCAGCTCTGCGTGCATGCGGATAAAGCCCAACGGGCTCGGGGGCTTTAGCTGAATTGATTATTTCCTTACCTGCCATGACTTATTCCAATATTTTTGTAATTTCCGGCTTTAAATATGCTTTCAGCTCACTTATCGGAATATATATCATTACTTCTCCTGCTGCATAGGGTGCGATCTCATAAGGCGTGTAATTGAATATAAGTGCACCGGGAGTTAACAAGAAGTTATCATTTGCCTTTATAGTATCCTCAAACAGGCCTGCCTCCTGCAATGATTGTTTTGGGTCAACATCATTTTGCAACCGGTAATTCTTTTCAAGCAAGCCGGATAGCTTTGAAATACCCTGACTTGTCAGTACATCATTAAGCTTTATCACATTCTGCCCGTTAAGGTCAAGGCAAGTGTAACCGGTACCATAATTACCGTGAGCACCACCTGTGTAACTGTATAATATTCTGGATAAAACCATAATATTTTTATCCATATACGCAATGGTCATTATATCCTGTTCTTCCCGGGAATAGCTCCAGCCGTCCATTCCTTCATCCCTGGTTAGGTCTTTGTTCATTTCAAGAAAATCCTTAATGAACGCCTTCTTATTCTCTAGCATCCTTCCGCCAATTGCCTGCAGACTCAGCGGAAATCTCTTGTCCTTCAATATCTGCTTTCTAAGGAAAGAAAAATGCTCATACTCGTCACCCGGCCAGACGCTGCCTTCGGTGTAAGTAGCAGTTGGAGGGTATTTCATGCCTTCAAAAAGTTCTTTCTTACCGTAAACAAAGACATATTCAAATTGGTCAGAAACGGAAGTGTTATCTTTAATTTGAAATGCAGCTGTTTTATTTGTATCGGCTGTCCACTCACCTGTATAATTCCCGTTTTTCAGGATACCTTTTAAATTTTCGGAATCATAACTGTTCAAATAAGCAACAAGGGTCAGTGAATCGCCTTTTAAATTTCCCATCACATACATAGGCACAGAGTATTTATCATAGTAATAGAATCCTCTTATCTCGCCATCATAATTAAGGATATTCATTGTAACCGCCGAGCCGCCTATTGTGCCTTTAAAGCTCTTAAACCAGCTTTTATCTCCGGAATAAGATTGTGAAAGAAACAACAAACCAAGCAAAACAATATATAGTACTCTTTTCATTCTATGGGGTA
>JANWKI010000140.1 GCA_025451455.1 Ignavibacteria bacterium | reverse complement strand
ATGCGCGGCCTGATATGCTCAGGCTTCAGCATCTTCATGGCTTTATCAAGCGTCTTGTGCGCATCTTCGAATTTCATCTGTAATCCCTGCGTACGGGCTATTTGTGTAGTAAGCTCAATGAGGTAAGCTTTGTCTTTTGATTTCTCGGCAGCAGGCAAAAGGGCTTTGAATTTCTTTTCGGTTTCAGAGGGATTATTGTAATCCCATAACTTGTCAAAATCTTTTAACTCTTCAGCCATAAATTGTTATTTAATGGCTCCTTCTTTGCCTGCAATTCTTCTGAGGAGTCCGGTTTGCCCGATATGATATGCTTCATGGAAAGCACGGAAGGCAATATCTTTTAATCCTTTTGGATTATCTGAAAAATCTGTTTCTGATAATTTATCCTCAAGTTCTTTTTGAGTATCGTTAAATTCAGTAAACAACTTTCCGAAATTAACGGCAGAATTCGGGTCCAATTGAGAAGAACCTCTTAAGTAAACTTTATATGATCTATCCTGAAATAACCTGCCAAGCCCCAGCATTTCACGAACATCATCCCTGTTCAGCAAAATATGCCCTACTATCCAGTTAATTGAATTACCGCCATGAGCAGGTGAAACCAGACTTTCGGCGTGTGTAATATCTTTTAGATTGGTATTCAGTACCATCTTATTGAATTGAAAGACCCATAGAGTTTCTGAATTTTTCATAGTTAGAAAATAATATTACTTTATATGTGTAAGTATTCTTTCTATGGTATATTTAGCCCAGCCGCGGTGCGCAATCTCTTTTTCATCCGGCAGCGAATAAAAATCAAACCACTCGTATTTATCGATATTGCCTGAAGGGAATATCTTTGGCAGGGCTTCGAGTTTCTGGAAGTAATGGAAGATGAGATGCCATGAGCCGTCGTTGCCCACAAAAGACTCCATGTGACCAAGCGTGAGGTTTGCAGTCATATACCCGCATTGTGAATTGAGTATCCTTCTTGCTGCATCTTCGGGCTGTTCATTGAACTTTATCAGGTCATCAGGGAGGAACCATCCCTTCTGGTGGTCGTATATGTTTGTATCCTTATATGTTACTAATAGTACTTTATCCTTGTGCAAAAGGGTTACATCTGCCACAAGCTTGATATTCTGGTTGTCTGTTGTTTTCATCTTAGAAATTACCGATTTGGGATTAAATATGAAATGGTATTATAGTTCTTGTAAAATGCAGAAAAATTCAAAAACCGGACACTGATAACACAGATGAACCTGATTTACAATGATTCTTTTGCAGGGGTTTCATTCATGAAACCCAATTTACAATCAAAAGCCTAACAACAGAGATTCAGAGAAACAGAGATTTCGTTTAATAATCACCCTCATCCTGAGCTTCGCCGTTAGCTTCATCCTGAGCCTGTCGAAGAATGGCTTAAGAAACTTGCTATTAACCTTGTTCTTAGTGTCATACCAGCGAAGGCTGGTATCCAGAGGGCAACCTTCCTGTATGCAATTATGCAGGAAATGAAATGAACTTGATCTGTGCAGTTATTGTTTATCGTGCAGGCTTCAATATGCCATTATTTCAAGTTTTACAGTCTAGACACCAGCCTTCGCTGGTGTGACAGGCAAATTCAGGTGAGCAACCTGCCTGTTGCAGGCAGGAGCAACGAAGAATACAGATTGCTCCACCGAAGGATGACAAATAAAAAAGCAGGTGCTTAACCTGCTTTTTACTAACTTTTACTTTGTAAATATAATCTTATTTCTCATCCGGATTCATTACCTTATACATTAACCCTGCAATTAATCCGCCAACAAGAGGGCCGATAAGATATAACGCAAGATTACTCATCGATTTCCCGCCGTTAATTGTATCAACTATAATGGGGCCAACTGCAACTGCGGGATTAAATGCTCCCCCTGAGATAGCTCCCACTGCAAAAGCCCCAGCCATTACTGTTGAGCCTATTGCCAAACCAAAGTAACTGTTGCCGGCTGACTTGCTGCTTGTTGCAGTATTGAGTACAACAGAAACCAAAGCAAAAGTAAAAACAATTTCTGCAATAAGAGCCTTCACAAATCCGGCATCTGCTGCGGGTGCCGGGGCAAATGCCTTGCCTGAAAAGTAGAGATAGAGAAAAGCTGCAAGCAATCCCCCGATAATCTGAAATACCCAGTAAATTATCATATCTTTAATTGATAATTTGCCTCGCAGCCATGCACCAAGGCTAACAGCCGGATTATAATGCCCCCCTGATATGGGACCTCCCATATAAACCATAACCATTAAAACTGCCCCGATAGCTATCGGATTGCCCGTAAGCGCAATCACCAGAATAAGAAAAAATGCACCTATCAATTCTGTAATGTATTTATTCATATAGTTTTTCTTTATTTGTTAAGACAAATTTAATCATAATTATCTATTTATGCCAATTACATATTAATTCTATACCTTCTTTCCACCTACTAGGGATGACAATAATTATTGCAAAGGCAGGTTTTTAACCCGCCTTCAATTTAACTCTTCTTGTTGTTGGTGACGCTTCGCTAAACACCAACAACGGGGTTTATTCGTAATTCATAATTCGTAATTCGTAATTACCCTTCGACTCCGCTCAGTGTGATATTACTTCCCGTCGACCCTGAACGAAGGTATCCCCGTTATATCTTCACCTATTATAAGAGTATGCATTTCGTGTGTGCCTTCGTAGGTCTTAACGGATTCGAGATTATTTGCATGGCGCATAATCGGGTATTCATCGAGTATTCCGTTTGCACCGAGCACTTCCCTTGCCATGCGCGCAATCGTAAGAGCAATTTCACAGTTATTCCGCTTTGCCATTGAAATGTGAGTGTGTTTAACTGTTTTGTCGTCTTTCATTCTGCCGAGTCTGTACACCATTAACTGCCCTTTTGTAATTTCATTGAGCATCCACACAAGCTTTTCCTGTGTCATCTGGTATGCCGCTATCGGCTTATCAAACTGTATACGTGAAAGCGAATATTCGAGTGCAGTTGCGTAACATTCCATAGCAGAACCAAGTACACCCCATGCAATACCATATCTCGCCTGGTTCAAACATCCAAGCGGTCCCTTTAAACCATTTACATTGGGGAAAATATTTTCATCGGGAACAAAAGCATCAAGTAGAGTTATTTCACCCGTTATAGAAGCACGCAGCGATAGCTTGCCCTTGGTTTCGGGAGTTTCGAATCCCTTTGTACCGCGCTCAACCAAAAATCCATGTACAACTCCATCGAGCTTTGCCCATACAACAGCAATATCTGCAATCGGTGAATTGGTTATCCACATCTTTGCGCCGTTTAAGATATAACCGCCGTCAACTTTCTTAGCATTTGTTATCATTCCGCCGGGGTTAGAGCCGAAATCAGGCTCAGTTAACCCGAAGCAGCCGATCTTCTCAGCCTTTGCAAGTGAGGGCAGCCATTTCTTTTTCTGTTCCTCTGAACCGTATGTAAAGATAGGGTACATTACCAGCCCTGATTGAACAGAAGCAAAGCTTCTTAAGCCTGAATCCCCTCTTTCAAGCTCGGTCATCATTAAACCGTATGCAACATTATTAATTTCCAAACCGCCGTACTCCGCAGGCAGTGTCGGCCCGAAAAATCCAAGCTCTGCCATTTTGGGTATCAGGTCTTTAGGGAATGTCATTGCCTGGTTATGACGCTCGATAATCGGTATTACTTCGTTTGTTACAAAATCCCTTGTTGTATCACGGATCATTCTTTCTTCTTCTGAAAGAAGAGCATCGATATTAAAATAATCCACCCCTTTATAATTAGTTGACATATCTATTTTACCCTGACTGCTTTACTCCGCTTCACTTGCGGAGCAGCAGGCAATTCCTTTCTATAATTTGTTTGTCCCTTTGCTGCTTTTTTGATAGGTTTTAATCCGCTCAGGATCTTTTCAAGGCTGGTTTTGTTTCCCCTGATCTTAAGCCTGATATGTTTGGAAAAATATTTCGTTGAAACTATCTCTGCTTCTCTGTGGAGGCTGTTAATTACTTTATATGCTTCCGGGTCATCGGAGGATATCTTAACTTCAATCTCATCTATACCGGAAGAAATTTTTTCAATAATTTTGTCGAACAAAGTTCCGAGATTAATGCCTTTGAATGCAGAAATAAAAACCGAATCGGGGTATTTTTGCCTTAACCCTGAAATAAACCCCTGTTTGCCGTCTCCCGTCAGCTTATCTACTTTATTGAATACCATGATAACCGGTTTCTTCTCTTTCAGTAATTCAGCAAGCGTTTCTTCGACCACTGTTATCTGGTCATCAAAACTTTCCGATGAAATATCGATGACATGAAGAAGTAGATCAGCCTCCACAACTTCTGCCAGTGTGCTTTTGAATGATTCAATCAGGTCATGGGGAAGGTTCCGTATGAATCCGACGGTATCACTGATTAGTACCGGCTGGGGAAGTTTCCTCCCGTTTATTTCTTTTAAAAGTTTGGTCGAAGTATCAAGCGTTGCAAAGAGCTTGTTCTCAACATAAACCCCGGCATCAGTTAATATATTTAATAATGTAGATTTCCCTACATTTGTATAACCGGCAAGGGCGATCCGTGTAAAATTACTTCTTTGCTGGCGCTGGGTCTTTCGCTGAGCTTCTATCTTTTTAAGTTTATCTTTCAGCATTGATATTCGGACACTTATTAGCCGCCTGTCTGTTTCTATCTGAGTTTCGCCCGGCCCTTTACTGCCAACGGGTCCCCTTGTGCCGATTCCTCCTGCCTGCTTGGATAAATGCGTCCATGCCCTGGTTAATCTTGCCTGAAGGTATTGCAGCTGGGCAAGCTCAACCTGTGTTTTTGCCTCTGATGTTTTGGCATTGGAAGCAAAAATATCCAGTATCAAGGCCGGCTTATCTATTATTTTGCATTTGATTATCTTTTCAAGGTTACGTATCTGTGTAGGTGTCAGAGTATTCTCAAAAATGACAAGATCGATATCTTCCTCTTCTGCTTTTTTTGCGATTTCATGCGCCTTGCCCTTGCCGATAAAAAGAGATTTATCAATACCGTCCCTTTCCTGGTAAAACCTATCCACAACAACTGCGCCGGCTGTCTGCGTTAAGAACTCAAGCTCATCGAGATGTTCTTTGTATATCTTCTGCCTGAGTGATTTTGAAGTGTTTTGCTTAGGGATAGTTGTGCAGACAAGTATCGCTTTTTCTGCTTCTTTACCTGTTGAGTGAAGCTTATTCAATTAATTCCTTTTTCCTAGTAAATCTCTATTTTGTGTTTATCTTTATTTATATAAAAAAACTTAGCTGGTGCATTATAGGGAATGGTTTTTGAAAGTTCGTCATCTGAAGCTGTAAAGTAAAAATTAACATTTTCGCTGTACGGATCGAACGGTACCGATACCGCATATTTTCCTGAATTATTATCACCAGCCTTTTCTACAAGTCCCATGAGCAGTTCATTATACTCTCCGCCGCTTATTGAATAATGCATTTTGACAGATTCCGGATTGATGTTTTTCTTAGAGACAGCACAAACAGAAAAACTTGTATTATCGCCGACAGCATTTATTTCGGGTTTATTGCTCATTATCATACCGTTATACAATGCTGCATCATATGCATTGATAAGCCCCCACCCGTAAACATTGTTCGGAGAGTCTTTTTTGTTAGCTGTTTTTTTCAATGCATCCATAACCGCTGAAGGAGTTAATTCAGGGTGAGCAGAAAGTATCAGCGCACATACTCCTGCTGTTAACGGACCCGAAAACGAGGTACCGCTTGAATATGAATAACCCGCAGTATCAAAAGTATTTGAATATGAGGAAGCAACAAAAACATCTACGCCCATTGCAACTATATCCGGTTTCATTCTCCCGTCGCTTGTGGGGCCGTTTGAACTGAAATTTGCAATTTTACCTGTGCTGTCAACAGCTCCAACGGCAATTACATGTTCACCATCCGGAGGTGAAACTATGCTCGGAGGATCGGTCTGTCTTTCATTCCCCATGGAATTCACAACAACAATACCAAGTCCTGCGGCATGCTCAGCAGCCCTTACTATTATTGTAGTCTTTCCGTTCATATCTTTATATGTATATTTCTCATTTGGCGGATCAAATGGTTTATATATCAGTGAGCTTGATATTACTTCTACGCCCTGAGATTCCATCCACTCTACTGCTTCGAGCCAGTAATCTTCCTCAACAGGTGTTTCTGTTTTTCCGTATTCAGTTTTACTAAGATAAAACTCTACGTCAAAGGCAGGTCCAATCAGCTGGCCTTCATAAAAACCGCCAAGAGCAGACATCGTTGCTGTACCGTGCCCGTCCTGATCAATATCATCGCCCGGTATCTGGTTTGGTTTCATCTGGAACTGTGCCGAATCATCCTTAAATATCCAGTCATACTCATCGGCAACGTTCCTTGTATCGAGCGCTTCATGTCTTCTCCAGTTAAACCCGTCATCACACATGCCAAGAGTTACTCCAAATCCCGTTATTCCGATGT